>JBOGIX010000840.1:0-4280 GCA_050744685.1 Vicinamibacterales bacterium
ACGGTTCCAGCCGGTGCGCAGGCTCACCTCCTCGAGGTAGTGCGCGAGGTCCATGTCGGGGGCGTCGAGCGTTTCCAGCAGGCCGAAGAAGTCGGCGAGTCCGCCGGGGAGCCGGGTGCCTGCGGCGAGCGCGTTCGCCATGCGTTGGAACGCGGAGAAACCGGCCTCGGCGTCGTCAACTACGGAAAGCGGAAGATTCGTCAAGTCGACCCAGCCGAGCCCGGGGCCCCGCTGCAGGACGAAACGAAGGTGTGAATCGCCGAGGCCCAGAAGGCGCGCGAATTGGACGAGCTTGGCCGTTCGCTCATAGCCCGTAAACTGCAGCGGAAAGGTTGCGCGATCGACGGCGACCGGAGGTGCCGGTTCGTCGGGCGGGCCGACGAAGCCTGCGTCCGTGAAATCGTCCTGGATCGGCCGCGACGCATCGGCCGTTGAATGCACGAGTTCGCCCAGCAGCGCAGCGGCCACGGGTGCATCGACTTGCAGAGCCTCGGCGAACGCTGTCGCGACCTGGGCCCTGCGGGCGGACGCACCGACGTGCGCAAGAAGAGCGCCGAGCACATAGTTGTCGCGCGCCGCGAAGGTCGTGAGCGACCCTTCCCCGAGCAGCCGCTCGGCCGCCTCGGCCGGATCAAGGAATGCCCCCAGCGAGGTCTCGATGAAACCCTCCGGATCGGCCGGCGCGTGGATCGTGTCCTGCCGAATCAGCGCCATCGTCTGGTCGACTGCGTCGGCAGGAAGCAGCATAGCGAGGTATTTCACGGTGCGCGAGCCGTCGGGATCGGCAACGAAGCCCGGGTCACCCTGATCGACGTCGGGCGGCGCCAAAGCGAACTCGGCGTTGATCGCGCGCAACGCGATGCGCAGCGTGGCGAGAAAGCTGCCGATGCCGGTCTCGGCCGGCACGAAGGCAGCGTTTGCAGCGAATCGATGCCGCAGCAGGTAGTCGAGCACGGGCAAGCCGTAGCCGGCTTGCTTTAGCCAGGCCGCGACATCGGCGAAGCGCAGCGTCGCGGCTGTATCGGCGGGATGTCCAATCGGCTCGATGCCGCTCAACGCGCGCAGCGCAAGGTAATCGGCGAGCTTGAGACGAAGCGCCTTCGCCAAGAGGGCCGGGCGCGCGAGCCGCGTCAGATTAGCGCGGTTCAAGGCAGCGTCCGGCAGGCCCGGCAACAGTGCGTCGAGATCGGCCGCCGTGATGCCGAGTGAGGCATGAATGGGCGCCAGGTTCGCCGAGACGAGCTCGGTATCTGCACCCAGGAGCTCGGTGCCCGATGCATTGAGCGCGAAGATCGCCATCTCCGGGCGATTGACGCTGGCGTCGAGGAAGAGCTCGGTGTACAGCGACGCTTGCGAACCAATCCCGCGGGTCGCCAGAAGCGACTGCCACCATGCGAGCAGCACCCGCACCGGCACGTTCAGGCTCTCCTGCAGCCGTTTCGCATCGGCAAGCCGCAGCAGGGCTGCCTCGTCGAACGCGGTGACGTCGAGGGTCTCGAGTATCGCGTCGAGCTCTTCGATGCTCCAGCCGAGCTTGCGCTGCACGCGCATAAAGGCCTGCAGCTGAGCTATGGCCGTCGACGTGAGATTGGTGAGGGTGGCGGTGTGGAGATCACAACCGGCACCGGCGAATTCGATGTCGATGTCGCCGACCGCGTCGACGAAGCGCACCGCCAGCGCAGCGTCGAGCTCTTCGTACGACAGTCGCGAGCGTTCGAGCACGGTGGCGGCGTTTGCCACGTCCACCATCTGATTGAAAGCACCGGCATTGGCAAATCCCCACAGCGAATGCGCGGGCGCCGCCTCCGGGTCGATCAGGATGGCTCGCAAGGCGGCACCGAGGCCCAAGTATTCGGTCGCGACGTCGAGTGCCTTACTCGGATCGGCCTCGCCGCGGAAGCGCTGCATCAAGGCATGGCGCGGCACGCCGAGGTGCTCGAGGTAGGTGCGGGCGGTTTCGATCGAAAGCTCGAACGGCAGGCTCCACGGATAGACACCCAGCTCCAGCTCGTCGTACGCCGCCTGGTTCAGCCGGGCCGGACTCGCGAGCAGGTCGGCGGCCTCGCCCTCGGTCTGGAACGGGAAGCCGCCGCCGGCCGCGATCGCGTTCTCGAGGATCTCCATGACGAGGTCCACGTACGGCAGCGTGGTTTCGGCGTTGGCGCAATCGAGGTCGACTTCACCGATGTCGGGCCGGCGCTCGAACAGGACATCGAGCGCACTCTCGCCGGGTGTCGCCGAATGGGTGTTACTCAGGAAGTGGAGGATGTCGACCAGGTAGGCTGCAGGGCCGTAGACTGACGCGCAGTGCCGGCAGCGGCAGCTGTCGAGCGTGCCGAAGAGATCCTCGAGATCGGGGATGCCTTCGCCGAACAACTGCGGCGCGAGCACCTTCGTGGCCGTCGGGTTCATGCTCGCCGACTGGCTCAGCAGCAGCAACGCGGTATCTGCCTTATGCGCGGCGTTGGCATAGACAGTTCGTGCGGCGTCGGTTCCGCCGAGCGACGCGGCAGCTCGCTCGACAAAAGCGGATTCGCCCAGGCGACGGATCTGCGTCGCCGACGCGATGCCCTCGGAAAAGAGGGCCACCGTCCGATGCTTGTCGAACGGCGGCGCGACATCGAAAAGCCGCTGCATCGCGCGCAGGCTGGCGCGGGTCTCGTCGGGACTGGTGTCGTCGTCGAGCGCGTTGGGATTTTCGCGCAGGAACTCGCCGATACGGTTCGACCGAAAGTCGAAGGCCGGGTGGCGACGCAGGAAGGCCACGGCCGGCGCCAAGGTCGGGTGTGCGTCGGAGGCGAGCCGTTCAGTCAGCACGCGGGTCGGTGCCCCAGCCTCGACGTAGCGCACCAGGAAGGTGGCGAACAGCGCTGTGCGATCGGCATCGGTCCGGGCGAGGAACGCCGGCGCACCGATGGCACGGCCATCGACCTCCCGTTCAAGCAGTCGCAGCCAGTCTTCACGACTGAAACGGGCGAGGCTCGCCAGGTCGCGGTCAATTTCGCCGCCGGCCCTCATGCGCGTCAGCTGGCGCACCAGTGGCTCGTGGTTCATCGAAAGCGCCGCAATGCGGACGACGAACTCCAGCTCGTCGGCCGCCTCGTCGCCAAGGCGGCGCCGCTGCTGCTCCCAAAACTCAGCCACGGTTCCGGTACGCCGAACGTACTCGGTCAACACGGCATTGCGATGTCGCTGCGGCGTCCCAGCAAACTCGAACAACGAGGCGAAGCTCGGCTCCTCGGGCGTCGGTTGGCGCAGCGCGATCCGGACGATGACCGCCTGCAAGGCGTCGATGATCTCGGCGATGCGCGGGGTAACCAAGGCGCCGATGTCGTTGTCGGCGATCGCCCGCTCTAGCGCCCGGCGGAAGGTCTCCGGGGCCTGCGCGATCAGAGCCTCGAGCACCGTCGGCAGGTGTTGCATCATGAGGCCGAACAACGCCTCATGCTCGCCGGGTAGCTGCGCGTCGCGAGCGAGTCGCGCTGCGGCTACGAGGCGGGTCAGGTGCACGGCGTCGAGGTCATGTCGGCACGCCAGCCACTGGACGTCGTCTTCGGTGAGATCGGCCTCGACCACGCGATCCGCCTCGAGCGTCGGACGAATCGCCGATTGCAGGCGCGCGAACAGCGACGGACCGCGAAGCGGCTCGTTGCCGACGACCAAGTCGACCATTTCCATCGACCGGGCAAGGCAGATCACCGAGGACGCAGCGATTTCGTTCCCCGATGCGTCGAACGCCCGGACGATCAGGCTCAGGTCGCGCTCCTGCGGGATCACGTAAGCGATGCGATAGATGCCCGCCGCATCGGGCACCGCCTCGCCGAGGGGAATGTCGCGGCGCAGTTGCTTCTCGAACGCTCGCACGCGGGAGCGCGGAGGCGGAGTCCCATCCGCGCGAAGCAGGCGTCCCTGCACCAGCCAGGTCTCGCGCGGCTGCACTTCGATGGCCTGGTTGATGAGCGCCGCCGTGCGCGCATCGACGATGCCGGTGACGGGAACGTCGTGCTCGGCCTGGAAGCGGCGAACGGACAACAGCGTCGTCGAGCCGAACAGGCCCGGCGGGTCAGCGATCTGGAAGTCGAGTTGGCGCAGCTCCGTTTGCAACAGAGCAACGTCGTCGCCGCGGAGGTTGAGCTCGAGATTGCGGCCTTGGAGGTTCATGTGAGCTCTCCTGGTTCTTGACCGAGCGTTTCTGATGGAACGTCTCCGTGGGACCTGGCTCCGAGGGAGACGCGCGATGAATCAGTTGCTCGTCGGTGCATGGCTTCGTGCTCTTGCGC
>JBOGIX010000841.1:0-2971 GCA_050744685.1 Vicinamibacterales bacterium
ACGCTAGGCTGAAAGCGGAAGCTACACCGGACCGAGCTTGTGGCTTCCGCCTTCAGGCGGAAGGATCTTCGCCAGTCCATCATCAGCGGAGCCGGTAGACGAGAAGCGGGCCGGATTGAAATACGAGGGGCAGTTCCATCGGATGCTCGGTGACGAGGTAACTCAGATCGTACTCCGATGCCAGCGTGCGTGCACGCGCCGGGGAGAGCGCGGCAAAATCCCCGATCGCGCGCAGGCGATCGCGCGTGCGGATCGCAATCGTCCGATCGTACATGCCGATGGCCGCGTCCTTGGTCGCCTCGACGAACACGTCGCGTCCCGCGGCCATCCTGAGGCTGGTGCCGTACTGCGAGGCGTGCGCCGGATCGGCCAGCCACGCTGCGTCGCGCGGGGTCGCCGCCTGCGCCCAGGCGGTGACACGTCCCCAGTCACCAGGCACGCCAACCTCGAACAGCGGCCGGTTCGGGAATTCGACCTTCATAATGTAAACACCGCGCACGGCCGAAATCACGAGCAGCGCGATCGCCGCCACCCTCGCGCGCGTTCCCCCATCCCCGGCGATTGCCCCGATCGCGTAGACGATCGCCAGGAGATCCAGCAGCCAGAACACACGCGCCGGTTGCAGCTGGATCGCGAGCGCCACTCTCGCGGCGCCCAGCACGACTGCGGCGAGGAACACGACCACCAGCGCCAGACAGCCAGCTACCAGGCCGCGTTCGCGCGGCCCGGCGAGGCCCGCGCGCGCACGCCGCTGATAGAGCACCCAGATGATCGGCACATAGGCCAGGTTCAACAGCCACGTGGCGGCGCTCCACTGCGCGGGGAAGATGTAGTCCTTGCCCGCGAGCGCGTCGAGCCACTCGGCATCCATCAGCGCGAGCCGGCCCGCGAGCGGCCCCCACGCCAGCGCCCAACCGGCGGCGCAGCCGGTCCCTGCCGCAATCAGCGCCAGCGGCCGCCGCCATCTCGGCTCCGCCACGAACGCCGCAACGATCAACCATATGCCGAACCAGAGCGTGGTGGTCGGATGGAACAACGCGGCGGCAGTCAGGGCAAGCGCGGCGAGCAGCGGGCTGCCGCGCAGGAACGCGGCCACAGCCAGCGCCCCGAACGCGAAGGCCACCTGGCGCGGATGGAAGTACGCCTCGAGCGTGTTGGTGCCCGACTTCGGAATCGCATGACGCAGCGTCAACGCCGCGAGTAGTGCCGCTGTCGCCCACGCCGACCGATAGATCGTGCTGCCGATCGCGGATCCCGCCGCCGCGAGGAGCGCCAGCGTGCACAGGTAGAGCACGAGGAACAGCGTCGGCAGGTGCCCGGTCGTTGCGCGGGCGATCGCCGCTACGGTCTCGTCCATCCGCGTCAGGCGCGCCTGCGCCTCGATGATCGCGGCATCGTGCGGAAACAGCGCCGGGTCGAGCTGACGCATGACCGCGGGGCCATAAAAGGCAAGGTCCGACGCGCCGTAGCGATAGCCCGCAGAATTTGCGGTCGCCAGCAGCAGGAAGGGCAGGAGGCACCAGGCAAACGGCGCCAGGACACGCGGCGCCGCCGCGGTCGCCCGTGCGTCTTCAGTCGAGGCCAGCGAAAGACGCCGCAAGGTATACATGACTGCAGCCCTCAGGCCGCGCCGCGAGGCCAGCAACGACGCCGCAAGGTGTACATGACCGCAGCCCTCAGGCCGCCCCGCGAGGCCAGCAACGACGCCGCAAGGTGTCCATGACTGCAGCCCCCAGGCCGCCCCGCGAGGCCAGCAAAGACGCCGCAAGGTGTACATGACTGCAGCCCCAAGGCCGCGCCGCGAGGCCAGAAAAAGTCGTCACTGTTCATCCGCGGTCGGCCCGTAGATCGGCGGCAACGAAATGTCTTTCAGCCGCAGGTAGACCGTCAGCTGACCGCGATGATGAATCAGGTGGTTCATCACAAAGCTGCGAAGCACACTGACCCGTGGCAGCGTGAAGAACTCCTGCTGCGCCTGCATGAGCGTCCACGGCGCCAGCAGCTCGGGATCGGTGGCGGCCGCGAGCAGCGCCCGCGCCTGGGCGACTGTTCGATCGAATTCGCGCAGCAACTCATCTCTCGAAGGCTGCGGCGCCGCGCGCTGGCTGGCGATCGTCTCGACATCGAGCTTCGTTCGATCCAGCGTCATCGTGCACCAGGAAGGCAGGTTTGCGATGTGACCGGCGAGCTGGCCGAGCGTCATCGATTTCTCGTGCGGCGTCCATGCGAGCTCACCGTCCGGCACACGCTCGAGCAGCCGCCGCGTGGTGGCCATCTCGTGATCGAATTCCGGCAGCAGTGAATCTCTGATGGCCATCACTTCCTGCTAGCTTGTTTCTGGCGCACTCCCGACTTCGCCAACTCCCAACTTCCAACTCCCAACTCCCAATACGAACCGTCCGAACCATCCGGGCGGAAGTCGCACATCATAGCTGGATAGATCGTCTTCTACCCCACTCTCTCGAGCCACGCGCCTTGGGAGTTGGGAGTCGGAAGTTGGGAGTTGACGCCCAAGTCATCAATGCAGCGAGTCCATTTCGACAGTCGCGGTCTTCTGCCCGATGACCTTGTCGCCGACCATCACCTTCACGAGATAGGTGCCCGGCGGCACGGTCAATCCGCCGAAGCCGCCTCGTCCCCTCGCGCCAGTCCCACGCGTACCCTGCGCTTGTCCGCCGCCTGCGCCGCCGCGTCCGCCCCTTCCGCGTCCGCCGCCGAGCGCGATGTCCCACTGCACCCGGTGCAGCCCCGCCTCCTGCGGCCCGTCGAGCGCCCGTACCTCGCGGCCGCTGACGTCGCTGATCACGATCCGCACCTCTTCGGTCACGGCGCTCTTCAGCCAGTAGCTGATTGCCGTGCCTCGTGGCGGATTCTGCCCGCGAAAATGTTTGGCTCCCTCGACGAGCGTGGCGTTCTGGATGTCGTTCACCCAGGCCGTGGCCGGCCGGATGTCGAACACCGCGGCCTCGTT
>JBOGIX010000842.1:0-2162 GCA_050744685.1 Vicinamibacterales bacterium
TTCGCCGAGGCGTCCGCGGGCTCGCGGGGTCGCGGGGGCGCGGCCGCCGCCGGTGCGGCCTCCGGCACCGGCGGCGGAGCAGGCGATTCGTTGTTCATCGCGACCGGGCCATCCACCCCCTTTGCGAGAAGACGCTCCTCGGGCGTGACCGTCCACCGCCAGTGAAGCTCCGACTCGCCGCTGCCGTTCACTCCTCCGGTGCGCACCAGCGTCATCGATCCACTGGCCAGCAGGATCGCCGCGGCGATCAGTACGCGCCGTGTGTCTCTCGCCAGATGGCGGCCAGCGACGACCGCCGCCACCAGCGCGAGCGCGCAGAGCGGAACGGCGAACAGGGGGAGCATCATCCCCATGAATCCGTTCGAGATCGATGGGTGGACGACTCGTGACGTCGCGAGCAGCGCGACGACCATCACGACGATCGTGCCGATGCGCTCCGCCCACGGCGCGCGGCTGAAGAACAGCCACCACGCGAGGACGCCGAGCGCACCCGCGAGCCCCAGGAGGATCGCGGTCCCGCCCGCCGCTGGCACAGCCAGGGGATACACGTACCTGCCCAGCAGCAGCACCACCGCGGCCATCACTCCGGGCCAGAGCCGAAGCGGCTTTCGGCGAGCGGGTTCGTCAGCGGGATTCATGGACATGGTTTACTCCGATCGGAGAGGAGGCTGTCTACAGCCCGCTCCGATGCGCTTGACTCTGGGAACGAGCCGGACCGCACGGCCTGCGCCCGGCCCCATAAGAGCTATTTCAACGCGCGATACGGCGCGAAATCGTTCCAGATCTGCTGGACCAGCCTCGGATCGACGACCCGCGTGTCCCCGTTTCGGGGTTCCTTTTCTGAATAGAGCACGATCTTGACGGACCCGCACGCGGGGCCGAGCGCGCCGGGATCGAACACGTAAAGCCCCTCGTAGACGGCGTCACTCTCGGAAACTCGCTGCTCGATGCGCAACGGGTGAATCGGCGTGACCTCGACCGGGCCGCAGAAGGCCTGCAATCGCCCGAAACCGGGCTTGAACCGCTTGATCGGCGGGACCGACACGCCCTGGGTTTGCGCCGCACCCCGGGCGACCTTCGTCCAGAAGCCCTCAGCCAGTTTCGGCGTAGCGCGAATCATCAGGACCGGCGGAAGGCTCGCGACATATGCAGACCAGTTGCTGAAATCATCCAGCGGATCGATCGTTTGCGGATCCCGCGTGCCACCGGTCCCGGCGCGATCGCGCGCCTTTGCCTGCTCCGCTCGCCGCTGCGCCGCGTAGAGCAGCGGCGGCGTGATGAACGTCACGTCGTAAGAAGACGATGACAGGCGATACAAGTCCAGGCCACTCACGCCCTTCGTGGCTGTTTCGAGCGCGTCGGGCGGGAATGGCCGTTCCGGTTCGACCGGGAGACGCGAACCCGGCGGCACGACGCCGTCCTTCATCTTGAGCTCCGCGGAAGCGACCGCGGCGCAGACTTCCTCGACCCTGACCACCCGCGACTCCGCACGCCTGTGGCTTTCGTCTTCGTCCATGGACGCAACGATGCCGAGCAGGCGTCCACCGGCGGCGAAAACGGGGCCGCCCGCGTGATCGGCCGCGAGCGCAAAGTCGGCGATGAAAATACGTCCTTCGATATCTTCCACCGATCCCGAGGTCGTTCGCTTGCCACCACCGAGCGACGCGCCAATGGCTGCGATCTCCTGCCCGCCGGCGATCGGCAGCGCGCCTTGTGCGCACCCAGACGGCACCGGCGTCAGGGGTTCTGCAGCGCCCGCGTCGATCCACAGCACGGCCACGCCCCGCATGGGATCGACCTCGAGCACCCGTGCGGCCACCTTCGTCGATGGCGTGAGCTCCACCTCCACGGTGGCGGCCGAGCCTGCGACGTCGTGACTCGTCACGATCAGCCCTCGTGCATCGACGATGACGCCGGAGGCACGAGCGGTCGGGCTCCACACGCCGACAACGCTGTTCTGCCATCGAGCCAGGAGGGATGAAGGGTCGACGTTCGGCGAGGCCGAGGCGGCGGCTGCAGTGTCAGGAGCGACGGTAGAAATCTCCGCGTTCCTGGACGTCAGTTCGAGAACCGCATCGCGACCAGCCGCGATCTCGACCGTCAGTCTCCATTCGTATGTTTTTCCCTGGAGCGTGAGCGGCTGTTCCGACTCTACCGTGTAT
>JBOGIX010000843.1:0-3128 GCA_050744685.1 Vicinamibacterales bacterium
AGCCGCAGGTCAGCACGCGCATGAAGGTGAGCCTCTTCTGGCTGGGCAAGAGCCCGCTCGTCCAGCGGAAGGAATACCTGCTCAAGCTCGGCACGAGTCGCGCGCCGTTTCGGATTGAACAGATTCATCGCGTGATCGATGCCTCAGACCTGTCCGCGGCTGACGGACCGCCGCAGGTGCAGCGCCACGAGGTGGCCGAGTGCACGCTGCTTCTCGGCAAGCCGCTCGCGTTCGACACGGCAGACCAGTGTCCGTCCACCGGACGCTTCGTGATCGTCGACGATTTCGAGATCTGCGGGGGCGGCATCGTTCGGCAGGCGCTGCCCGACAAGCACGCGTGGGTGCGCGAGTCGGTACTGAAGCGGAATTACAAGTGGGCGGCGGGCGGCGTGCCCGCGGAGCGGCGGGTGGAGCGATACAGCCAGAAGCCGGCACTACTGGTCATCACCGGCGACAAGGACGCCGAGCGCAAGCGGCTGGCCCGCGATCTCGAGGCGCGGCTCTTCGACGACGGGCGATTCGTCTACTTTCTTGGCATCGGCAACGTGCTTTACGGAGTCGACGCGGATATCGAGCGCACGGACGTGAATCGGCTCGAGCATTTGCGGCGGCTTGGCGAAGTCGCGAACATCCTGCTCGATGCCGGACTGATCGTGATCGTGACCGCGGTGGCGCTCACACAGGACGACCTCGACGTGATTCGGACTTCCGGCGGATCCGATCGCGTCATGACTGTCTGGCTCGGCGATCGAATCACCACCGACCTCACCTGCGACCTGGCGCTCACCGAGGCGGAAGCGGAGACAGACGGCACTACCCGGTTGAAGACACTGTTGCACGATTGCGGAGCGATTTTCCGGCCATGGTAGGCGCCGGCGCATCGCTCGAGCCCGCGGTGGTGTGGTTCACCGGCCTGTCGGGAGCAGGGAAGTCGACCATCGCCCGGGCAGTGTGCGAGCGGCTGCTCGCCGCGGGCGCCAAAGTCGAAGAGCTGGATGGCGATTCGATACGCAGCGTGTTCCCGCAAACCGGTTTTTCGAAACCGGAGCGCGATGCCCACGTCAAGCGCGTTGGATTCCTGGCGAGCCGACTCGAACACCACGGCGTCTTCGTCGTCTGTGCGCTCATTTCGCCTTACGCCGAGTCGCGCGAATCCGTGCGCAGGCTGTGTCGGCGGTTCGTGGAAGTCTACGTATCGACGCCGCTCGACGAATGCGAACGCCGGGATGTGAAGGGACTCTACCGACGCGCCCGGCGCGGCGAGATCGCGAATTTCACCGGCCTCGACCAGGCGTACGAGCCGCCCCAGGACCCCGAGCTGCGAATCGATACGCGCCATACCTCCGTGCAGGAGGCGGCTGATCTCGTCATGACGACGCTCGGACTCGCTGGAGGACGCTTTCGGGCTCCGGCACGGGTGGCCGTCCGGTGAGGTCGATCGATGAGGCGGCGCTGCAACGGCTGTGCGACGTCGCGCGCATGGCTGGTCGCGAAATCATGCGGCACTACGGCACGACTCCGGCCTGCCGACAGAAGGCCGACAGCAGCCCTGTGTCAATCGCCGATGTCGCGGCCGAGCGCGTGATCGTCGAGGCCCTCACGGCCTGGGATGCCACGATTCCAATCGTCGCCGAGGAGTCGAGCATGCCTTCCGCGTCGCTGGCTGCGATGTGGCGGCGCTATTGGCTGGTGGATCCGCTCGATGGAACGAAGGAATTCCTCGCCACGAACGGCGAATTCACCGTGAACATCGCGCTCGTCGATGATGGCGCCCCGGTGCTCGGGGTCGTTCTGGCGCCCGCGTTCGATCTGATCTACTGCGCCGGGCGCAAGCTTGGCGCCTGGCGTCAACGCGGCGGATCCCGTCCGGAGCGGATTTCGTCTGGCCGATGGCGGCCGGGGCAGCCGGCGCGCGTCGTGGAAAGCCGATCCCATCCCTCGCCCGGGCTCGAGACTTTCCTCGCGTCCATCGACGTGGTCGAGCGCGTGCGCCTCGGCAGCTCACTGAAGTTCTGTCGCGTCGCGGAGGGCAGCGCGGACCTGTACCCGAGGTTCGGCCCGATGATGGAATGGGACGTTGCGGCCGGGGACTGCATCTACCGCAACTCGGCAGCGGCAGGCGAACGCCCTTCGCCGCTCCGCTACGACCCCACGGATATGCGCGTGGCGGGGTTCGTTCTCGGATACGACACCACAGCCGCGATGCCGGTGGTGACGCCCGCTTGACACCTGAGAAACGACCGATGGACCAGCTCGATCAACTCGAAAACCGCAGCGTCCATATCCTGCGAGAAGCCTATTCGGCGTTCCGCAATCTCGGCATGCTCTGGTCGATCGGCAAGGACAGCACGGTGCTGCTGTGGCTGACACGCAAGGCGTTCTTCGGCCATGTGCCGTTCCCGCTGATCCATATCGACACATCGTTCAAGATTCCCGAGATGATTCGCTACCGCGATCGCCTGGTCGAGGAGTGGGGCCTGAACCTCATTTACGGCCAGAACGAAGCGGCGCTCGCCGCGCACCGCACCTTCCCTGACGGCACAGTCGACCGCATGACGTGCTGTTCTCAGCTGAAGACGGAAGCGCTGACGCGAACGTTGAGCGGCGAGTGGCCCCGCTATCGCTACGACCACGTCGCGAAGCGGTACGAACGGGACTCCAACACCGAACCGTTCACCGGTGTGATCGTCGGCGCCAGGGCGGATGAAGAAGGCAGCCGATCGAAGGAGCGATATTTTTCGCCGCGCACCGCTCGAAATGCCTGGGATCTGGGGGATCAGCCGCCGGAGTTCTGGAACCAGTACAAGACGGATTTCGCGCCGGGAACGCACGTCAGGATCCATCCGCTGCTCGACTGGACGGAGCTGAACATCTGGGAGTACATCGCACGCGAGGCCATTCCGATCGTCGGGCTCTACTTCGATCGCGGTGACGGCGTCCGCTACCGCTCGCTCGGATGCGGGCCCTGCACCCAGCCGGTGACGTCCACCGCCACCACCGTCGCCGATATCATCGTCGAACTGCGGAGCGGCCGGTTTGCGAACATTGCAGAGCGCTCCGGACGCGCGCAGGACGCCGCAGACGGCGGCGGCCTCGAGACGCTGCGACGAGACGGGTATATGTAAGGC
>JBOGIX010000844.1:0-2694 GCA_050744685.1 Vicinamibacterales bacterium
GCCGGGCAGAAGCCGCCCGCTGGCGGACGCCAGGGCGGCCGTGGCGGTCCGCCGCCGCCAGGAGGCTTCCAGCGCATGCCGGCGCTGCCCTTCCCGGATGCGCCGCAGGAACAGGAGATGAGCGGCACGAAGTACCGCGTCGTGCCAGTGGTGAGCGGACTCGTCAATCCGTGGAGCCTCACTTTCCTTCCAAACGGCGACATGCTCGTGACCGAACGGCCGGGCCGCCTGCGCATCGTCCGCAACGGGAAGCTGGAGGCGCAGCCCATCGCCGGCGTGCCCGAGGTCTGGGCGACCGGCCAGGGCGGATTGCTCGAGGTGCTGCCGCACCCGAAATTCGCCGAGAACCAGTGGCTGTATCTCACCTATTCGAAGCCGTGCGAGAAAGGGGCCACCACGGCGCTGCTGCGCGGCCGCTTCGACGGCAAGGCGCTGGTCGACGCCAAGGATCTTTTCGTCGCGGACAACTGCAACACGGGCAATCCGCACTTCGGCTCGAAGCTCGCGTTCGCCCGCGACGGCCTGCTGTACATGACGATTGGCGAGCGCGGCGATCGCAACCGATCCCAGAACACGGCCATCCACGGCGGCAAGATCCTGCGGTTGAAGGAAGACGGCACGGTGCCGCCCGACAATCCGTTCGTCGGCAAGGACGGATACAAGCCGGAGATCTTCAGCTACGGGCATCGCAATCCGCAGGGTCTCGCGTTCCACCCCGCAACGGGTGCGCTCTGGTCCACCGAACACGGACCACAGGGGGGCGACGAGCTCAATATTGTCGAAGCGGGAAAAAACTATGGCTGGCCGGTCGCTACCTACGGGCGCGAGTATGGGCCCGACGGCGCTCTCATCAGCCCGCAACCGTCGAAGGACGGCATCCACGAGCCGGTCACGATCTGGGTCCCGTCGATCGGCATCTCCGGGCTGCTGTTCTACAGCGGAGACAAGTTCCCGCACTGGAAGGGACACGTCTTCACCGGCGGCCTCTCCGGCCTCGCGCTGCATCGGCTGGCGTTCAACGAAAAGGGAGGACTGCTCGGACGTGAAGCGCTGCTGACGCCATTGCGCCAGCGGATCCGCGACGTCCGCCAGGGCCCGGACGGGAACATCTATGTTGCAGCCGACGGGAACCCGGGCGGCATCCTGAGAATCGAGCCAGCGCAAGCCTCGACGCCAACCGCAAGCCGGTAACGTTATCCAGGCGCTACACGAAGCCTCCCCGCCATCGGGCGAGGGAGGCTTCTTCATTGTTACCCGCGATCGCTGAGCGGAGATCGATCAACGTTGGCTTGAACTCGAGCCTGACCGCGGCAGGCATGGCTGACCGGCGGACTAGAATCTTTCAGCGGGAAGCTGGAAGCTGGAAGCTGGAAGCTGGAAGCTGATTAGCGCGCCGTGCTGGACGCAACGTGCGCCGCTTCGAGCGGCTCGATGCGCCGAATGGTCAGCATGATCAGTGCGAACGCCATCACGTGGAACGTGCCCACGATGGCGAAGACCACACCGTAGCCGAGGCCGCTGTCGAGGATTCGTCCGGCGACGAGATTGAAGACGACGCCACCCATCGCGCCGCCGAAGCCGACCATGCCGGCGACCGACGCAACCACCCGCCGCGGAAACATGTCCGTCGGAACGATCATGACCAGCGTCGACCACGACTGCTGGCCGAAGAACGCGACGCTGAAGAGGACGATCGCGAGATCGGTCGGCACGCGCGTGACGAAGACGATGAGCGGCATGACCGCGGCGCTGGCGCCGAGCGCGATCTTGCGCGCCGCGTCGAGCGAGAAGTGCCGCCGCAGCAGCCACCCCGAGAACCAGCCGCCGGCCAGGCATCCGATGCCCGCGGCCGCGTACGGAATCCACGCGAAATAACCGACCTGCTTCACGTCGAAGCCGCGCACGTCATAGAGGTATTTGGGCAGCCAGAACAAGTAGAAGTACCAGGCAGCGTCGCTCAGGAATTTGGCGGACACGAGCCCCCAGACCTGCGGATACGTGAGCAGCTGCGACCACGCCACCCGGGACTCGCCGGTGCGCGGCGCACTCTCGAGCACTTCAGCGATGGCCTGTCGCTCCGCGGCCGACAGGCGAGGATGCAGCGCGGCCGGCTGATAGCGTCGCATCCACCAGACCGTCCAGACGAGACCGATCACCCCCGTGGAGAAGAACACGACGCGCCAGCTCGCGAAGGCGAGGAGGGCGGCGATTGCCGGCGGCGCGGCCACGGCACCGACCGCCGTACCGGCGTTGATCAGGCCCATTGCCAGCGAGCGCTCGCGCGCCGGAAACCATTCAGCGACCGCTTTGGTCGCCGCTGGAAAGCCTCCGCCCTCTCCGGCGCCGAGGAGAAAGCGGCTGAGCAGCAGCGATCGAAAGCCAGAGGCCAGTCCATGGCTTGCCGACGCGAGTGACCAGGCCACCATGATGACGAGCAGCCCTCGCCGCGTGCCCAGCCGGTCGACCAGCGCGCCGCCGCCGGCGTACATGAAGGCATAGGCGAGCAGGAACGCGGCCTGCAATTGCGAAAACTCGATATTGGTGAGCGGAATGTCTTGCTGGATCGCGGCGACCGCAACCGACAGCGATTGCCGATCGAGGTAGCTGATTGCGATCGCGGCGCTCAGGATGATCGCAACGGTCCAGCGAAGCGGACGCTCCGTAGCCATGGAGGCGGACTCTAGCACGATGCCG
>JBOGIX010000845.1:0-5794 GCA_050744685.1 Vicinamibacterales bacterium
ACCCTGAACCAGTGAACCCTGCACCCTGAACCGACATCCGCCATGCTCACCCTCCTCCTCCTCCTCCTGACCCAACCCGCTCCCGCCCAGCAAGCCGTGATCGAAACCACCGCCGGTCCGATCGTGATCGACCTCCGCCCCGACCTCGCGCCCAATCACGTCGCGCACTTCATCAAGCTGGCGCGAGCGGGGGCGTATGAAGGGACGATCTTTCATCGTGTGATGAAGCACGCGATCATCCAGGGCGGCGATCCGCTGACGCGCGCTCCGGCGAAGGCGAAACTGTACGGCACCGGCGGGCTCGGCGTGCTGCGTGCGGAGTTCAGCAGCGAGCCGATGACGCGCGGCGCGGTGGCTGCCGTGCTGCAGCCGAAGAAGCCGGACAGCGCGGGCTCGCAATTCTTCGTCTGCGTGACCGATCAAACCGCGCTCACCGGCCAGTACACGATCTTCGGGCGCGTATCGGAGGGGATGGACGTCGCGCAGAAGATCTCTGAGATCGAAGCGGACCCGCAAGGGCGCGCGCTGACCCGGATCGAGATCACGTCGGTGACCATTCGCGACACGCCGCCGCCGGCGCCCGAGCCGTTCAGCACGGAACCGATCGACGTGCTCGCCGCGTATCGCGCCGTGCTCGAGACGAGCGCGGGACCAATCACGATCGGGTTCCTGCCCGACAAGGCGCCCGAGCACGTGCGCGCGTTCCTGCGCCTGGCGAGCGCCGGCGTCTTCGACGGCACGTCGGTTCACCGCATCGTCCGCGGATTCGTGATCCAGACCGGAGCGCTCGACACGCGCGGGCCGCTTTCCGAGGGGCAGCAGAAGCTCGTGCGTTCGCTGCAGCCGGAGTTCAACGATACGAAGCACGTGAAGGGCGTGGTGTCGATGGCGCGCGGCGACGATCCGGCCAGTGCCACGACATCCTTCTTCATCGTCACCGGCGACGGCAGCTCGCTCGACGGCAAGTACACGGCGTTTGGCCGGGTGGTGGACGGGATGGCGGTCGTCGAAGCGATCGAGCAGAGTCCGTTGAAGGGCGAGGCGCCAGTCACGCGGATCGACCTGGAGCGGGTGCGGATCACGAAATAGCCGGCGAAACGATCGATCGAGAGCCGGCGTAGAAGTCCCAGAGGATACGTCCATGCAGCACGCAGCTCGCGGCCCGGTGATCAGCTTGGTCCTGTCGGCAGTCGTTCTGTCCGGTTCGGGCGGGACTTCGACCCGTGCGCTCGACGACTGGCCCCAGTGGCGTGGTCCGCGACGCGACGGTGTGTCGGCAGAAACGGGGCTGCTCCCGCAGTGGCCGGCGGAGGGGCCGCGGCTTGCGTGGCAGGCGCAGGGGGCGGGCGCAGGATATTCGTCGTTCTCCGTGGCGAACGGACGTTTGTTCACCCTGGGCGCGCGCGACGGGCGCGAGTACGTGCTGGCGCTCGACGCCGCATCGGGCAAGCGGCTGTGGGAGGTGGCGCACGGCCGGCGGTTCACGAACGATCGCGGCGACGGCCCGCGGGCAACGCCGACGGTCGACGGCGACCGCGTCTATGCCTACGGCGCGAGCGGCGATCTGACCGTGCTCGATGCTGCGAGCGGCAAGATCGTCTGGACGCAGAACCTTCTCAGCAAGTACGGCGGGTCCAACATCAACTGGGGCCTGAGCGAATCGCCGCTCGTGCTTTCAGATCGCGTGCTCGTGCAGGCGGGTGGCCGCGGCGCCGCGATCGTCGCGCTCAGGAAGAACGATGGCGGCGAGATCTGGCGCACGCAGAGCGACGAGCCAGGCTATTCGTCAGCAGTCGTCCACGAGGTCGGTGGGATCCGGGAGGCGGTGTTCTTCACGGCGGAGCGCGCCATCGGCGTCGAGGTCAGCAGCGGCCGGCTCCTCTGGAGCTACGATCGCGTGGCCAACCGCACGGCCAACATCGCCACTCCCATCGTCCGTGGCAATCGTGTGTTCCTGTCGTCGGATTACGGCACCGGCGCGGCGCTTCTCGAGTTGAGCGCCGGAGGCGGCGGGCTCTCGGCCCGTCAGGTGTACTTCACCAACGAGATGCGCAACCATCACGCAAGCTCGGTGCTCATCGGCGATCACCTGTACGGCTTCTCGGGCAGCATCCTGACGGCCATGCAGTTCGACACGGGGCAGGTAGCATGGCGCGATCGCAGCGTGGGCAAGGGATCGGTGGTGGCGGCCGACGGACGGTTGTATCTGTTCAGCGAAAACGGCGTGGTCGGCCTGGCCGAGCCCAACCCCGCGCGATACGCCGAACACGGCCGGTTCCGCATTCGTGCGGGTAACCTGCCGACGTGGAGCCACCCCGTGGTCTCGGGTGGCAAGTTGTTCCTTCGCGACCAGGACACCATTTACGCCTACCACGTCGCCGCACGGTGATCGACCCGAACGGATGGGTTGCGTACGGCACCAACGGGCGCGCACCTGAGGGCTGCTTCCTGCCCATGCGATAATGGAGTGTTGGCCCGGCGCCTGTGAGCCCGGCCGCCCGCACTCCACTCAGCGGGCCGACGCGCTCGACTACGGCCGGCACCACTGCCGGCGTCGCGAACGAGGCCAGGAAGGGAAGACAACAAGGTTTGGCGGATACACGACTCAAGCTCGCGGTGTTCATCGATTTCGACAACATCGAAATCGGCGTCAAGAGCACGCTCGGAACGCAGTTCGACATCGGTGTGGTGCTGGAGGCGCTCAAGGAGCGCGGCGAGGTGGTCTCCAAGATCGCCTACGGCGACTGGACGCGCGCAGGAGACTACAGCCGATCGCTGACACAGCATGCCACCAAGCTGGTGCAGCGCAACCTCACGCCGGGCGGCGACAAGAACGGCGCCGACATCAACCTGGCGCTCGACGCGCTCGAAATGGCCTTCACGCACACGCACATCAATGCGTACGTGATCGTTGGAGGCGACAGCGACTTCATCACGCTCGTCGAGAAACTGAAGCAGTACGACAAGCAGACGTTCGTGGTCGGCGGCCGCGCCTTCACGAGCGTGGTGATGCAGCGCAATTGCCACGAGTTCATCGCTTACGAGAACCTCGTCGGCTCACGCCGGAGCGCCGATCGCCGGCACACCGGCACGCCGGGCGCCCAGGCGCCGATCGATCAGGCGCTGCCGCTCGTGCGGCGTGCCCTGAAGGTGCTGAGCGACCGTGAGGTTTCGCCACAGCTCGGGCTGCTCAAAAGCACGCTGCTGCAGCTCGACTCCACGTTCTCCGAACGGACGTACGGCGTCGGCAGCTTCCGCGACTTCGCGCAGAAGCTCGCCACGGCCGGCCACGTCCGCCTCCGCGAGCATGGCCGGAACGTGCTCGTCGAGCTGGTGGACGGCGACGGCAGGCTGCGCGCCGAGGAATCCGCGCCGGCCGCGGAGGCGCCTGCGGTCGAGCGCCGCGAACAGGCGCGTGACGCGCACGACGAGGAGGCGGCGGCGCACGTTGCCGAGCCGCGGGCGGCGGACGGCATTCGCGAAGTCCGCCGCATTTTCCAGGCCGCGCCGAATCCGCCGCGGTTCCCGATGTATGTGCGCCAGGCGAAGCAATTCATGCGCGCCGTCGATCCGGCGTTCGACGAGCGCAAGTTCGGGTTCGGCAGCCTGCAGGATCTGCTTCGCGCCTGCCAGCGGGAAGGGCTGTTCCGGATCGAACGCGATCGGCAGGGCGTGATCCGGCTGTTTCCCGGCAACATCATGCAGACGGTCGCCGACGAGCCGGAGGAACACGCCGAGCGGCGCGATCCCGTCGAGGTCCGGGCCGCGCGCTACTCGAACCAGGCGGATGCACAGGGATGGGCCTCGCGGCACGAGCCGTCTGCTGCCCGCCAGGATGCGGCCGCCGAGCCGGTCGACGAGGCCGAGCGCGTGGACGTGGGCGTCATCGAGCCGCAGGAGCAACCGGGCCCCGACGTCGTGGACGGCGCCGTGGTGCAGGAGATCGACGTCAGGCCCGTGATCGACGGCGAGGAAGCGCCGATGGCGGCTGCAGAAGAGCAGCCGAAGCGGGGGCGCGGCACACGCAAGCGGACGGCAGGGCAGGCGCGCCCGCGAAAGACGGAAGGTGCCAAGGCCGAGGGTGCGACGCGGGCGCGAAAGACCGCCGCCCGTCCGCGTAGCGCGTCGTCGAGGGCCCGGGCGCGCAAAGGCGCCGAGGAATAGAACTGGGGAACCTGGGGAACTGGGGAACCGGGGAACCGCGGAAGTGAGGCGTGTGGCTTCCGCCTTCAGGCGGAAGATCGAAGCCCCGCTGCGCGTTCCCTGCGGCCGGCCAGCGCTCACTCTCAGGCGATGGGTGGCGACACGAGGACACAGGAAGACGGAGGTCGCGAGCTGCCGTGTCAGCTCGCGGGCTGGTCGTCGAAGGGGAGCCGCGGATCCCGGCTCTCGCGAGTCGCGGCCGGGTCTACCAGGTTGTGCACGCTCGCGCCGAGCAGGCGGACGGGCCGGTCGCCTGCCTCCGTGCGTTCGAGCAGTCCGAGCGCGCGCCCGGCAATTTCATCGGCATCGCGCGTCGGCCGCGACGTGCTGCTGCGCGTCACCGTGGTGAAGTCCGAGTAGCGGACCTTGATCGTCACCGTGCGGCACAGCAGGGCGCGGCGATCGAGCCAGGCGGCGGCATCACGCGCCATCTCGTCGATCGCCGATCGGATCAGCGTGAGATCGCTCAGGTCGTTCGAGAACGTATTCTCCGACCCGGACGACTTGGGCTCGTAGTCGGCGGTGACGCGCCGGTCGTCGTGCCCGTCGGCCAGCTGGCGCAGCCACTCGGCCTGACTGCCCACCGCGTCTTTCAGCACGCTCTCGTCAACCGCACGCACGTCGACAAGCCGCGTGACCCCGCGCTCGCGCAGCCGCGCGGCCGTCACCGGCCCCACGCCCCACAGCGCCTCGACCGGAAGCTTCTGCAGGAACTGCTCCACCCGTTCGGGCGCGATCACCGTCAGGCCATCCGGCTTCTTCCACGCCGAAGCGATTTTCGCGAGGAACTTGTTGGGCGCCACGCCGGCCGAGGCTGTCAGTCCCGTTGATGCCTTGATCTCCCGCTTCAGGCGCTGCGCCACGGCCTGCCCGAGCGTTTCCCCCCAGGCGTTGTCGGTAACGTCAAGGTAAGCCTCGTCGAGCGAGAGCGGTTCGACGAGCGGCGTGACCGATCGAAACAGCGCGAAGACTGCCTGGGACACCGCGCGGTACTTGGAGAAGTCGGGCCGGACGATGATCAGGTGCGGACAGAGACGCACCGCTCGCGCCATTGGAATGGCGGAGCGCACGCCGAACCGGCGCGCCTCGTAGCTGGCCGCGGCCACGACACCGCGGCCGGCGGGACTGCCGCCGACCGCGACCGGCCTGCCGCGCAGCGCAGGATTGTCGCGCTGCTCGACCGACGCGTAGAAGGCGTCCATGTCGACGTGGAGGATGCGGCGGATCATCGCGCAGACAATCAATCAGATCGACGGGAGCAGGAGAGAGCAGAGGAGGTCAGGGGGAGCTTTGAAGCTTCGATCATGTTTGCCTCCCTTGACCTCCCCTGCTCCCCTGCTCCTGTGGATCTTGTCTCTCCCGTGCCTCAGAGATTATCCAACTCCTCCTCGATCCCCTGCGACATGACCTTGAACGCGCGGTAGGCGCGGCCGAGCGCGCGCTGGCCGGGGTCGTTCAGGATGTAGTGCTTGCGGCGGCGGCCGCCGCGCTCGTGCGAGGGTTCGCCGACGTAGGAGACCACCAGCTTCTTCCTTTCTAGCCGAGCGAGCGTGACGTAGACGCTGCCGATCGGCACGTCGCGCTGCGTGCG
>JBOGIX010000846.1:0-4383 GCA_050744685.1 Vicinamibacterales bacterium
CGGTCGTCGCGGCCTCGCGCATGTCCGGGCGCGCGGCGTGGGTCGTGTCGTTCGGCGGGCACGGCGATCTGCCGCGCACGCTGAAGTTCCTCTGCAGCGGCGAACAGCCGGACGGCAGCCACCGCGCGCCGCACGACTACGGCGTGGTGATCATCCTGCTTGGTGTGGCCGACCGCCTCGTACCCGCCGGGCAGGCCGCGCCGCTGCGCGCGGCGATCCGCATCTTTCTCAACGCCTCGCACCTGGACATGATCGACAAGTCGAAGGCGGCGATCGAGTTCGGCAACGCGCGGGAAGCCGCAGATCGATTACCCGAGCCCGCTCGGACTTACATGTCCTGGGTCAACGATCGTCGCGTGGACGAGCTCGGCAGGGTCCTGCTGCCGCACGCCGCGGCCATGGGCGACGATGCGGCGCTGTCGCCGGAGCGCAATCCGGCGCCGGCGATGCCCGTCTACCTGCTGCACGGCGCGGACGACAACGTCATCCCCGCCGCCGAGTCCGAGCGCCTCTCGAACTACCTGCGTGCGCGGCACGCCGAGGTGACGCACCTCGTGACACGGCTCATCACCCACGCCGAAGTCGACCACCCGCCCGCGGTCGCCGAGATCTGGCGGCTGGTTCGCTTCTGGGCGGCGCCTTTGTGATCCTGGTCGCCCGCTCCAGCTGCGCGACCTCGCGCGGCGTGAGATCCCGGAACTCGCCGGGCCGGATGTGCTCGTCGGAAAGCGGGCCGATGCGGACGCGCCGCAACCGCACGACGGGGTGGCCGATGGCGTCGCACATGTCGCGCACCTGACGGTTGCGCCCCTCCTGGATCACGAACGTCAGCACCGCCTGCTGGCCGCTCTCGGCCTCGATCACCGTCTGCAGCTCGACTTCGGCCGGCGCCGTGCGGCGCCCTTCGAGCGAGATCCCCTTGGAGAGCCGGCGCAACTCGTGATCGTCCGGCACGCCGCGCACACGCACTTCGTACTCGCGATCGACGCCGTGGCGCGGGTGGGTCAGGCGCGCCGCGAGGTCGCCGTCGCTCGTGAGCAGCAGCAAGCCTTCGGAATCGTAGTCGAGCCGCCCGACCGGGTAGACGTACTCGCGCACGCCCCCCTTCGAGAGGAGGTCGATCACCGTCGGCCGATGCTGCGGGTCGGAGCGGGTGCTGATGTATCCGCGAGGTTTGTAGAGCAGGATGTAGCGCCGGCGCTGCGGTTTCTTGACGCGCCGGCCGTCGACGCGGATGTCGTCGGTGTCGGGATCCGCCCTGGTGCCGAGCGCGATCACGGTCACGCCGTTCACGCTGACACGGCCCTGCTCGATGAGCGTTTCTGCCGTGCGCCGCGATGCGACGCCGGCGCCCGAGAGGATCTTCTGGAGACGAATGGAAGCCATGCCGTCACCGGCGCGCGGCGGCCCTCAGTGGACCTTCTCTTCCGCCGCTTCTTCCTCGGCCTGCTCGTCGGGCGACGGCTCTTCCTGGCCACCGGCCGTGGCCTGCTCGTCGGAGTCGGGTGTGTCCGAGTTGGTATCGTCCGATGCCTGATCGTCCGCGGTGCGCAGCTCGACATGGCGATCGCCGGCATCGAGACCCTCTGCCGGCGCGTCGCCCTCGAACGGCAGCGACGTGGTGGTCGCCGTCGGCTCCGAGAGCGCCGTCGGCAGCTCGAAGCCGAGCGCGTCGGACAGCTCCTCCACCTTCGGCAGGTCACCCAGATCACTCAGCCCGAACCGCTCCAGGAACTCGCGCGTCGTCGCATACATGAACGGACGCCCGACCACCTGCTTGCGGCCGACAGTCTTGATCAACCGGCGCTCGACGAGCGTCGAGAGGACGCCGCCGCTGCTCGTCACGCCGCGGATCTCGGCGATCTCCGCCGCGGTGACGGGTTGCTTGTAGGCGATCACGGCGAGCGTTTCGAGCGACTGGACCGAGAGCTTCTGCGTTGTCCGATCGTGGAACAGCTTCCTGACCCACTCGTGGAGCTCCGGACGCGTCGTGATCTGGAAGCCGCCGGCGACCTCGACCAGCTGCAACCCGCGCGGCCCCTCGTAATCGGCGCGAACCGCTGCCAGCGCCGCGTCGACGTCTTCCCTGGTCTCGCCATCGAGCAGCTTGTACAGCGTCTTCGGCGCAACCGGCTCCGGCGAGGCAAAGATGAGGGCTTCGACGATCGGTTTCAGGTGATCAGACACTTACAGGAACCTCGTAATGCCATGAATGCTCATGAATGCCCATGAATGTCAGAACGGGGCCAATCAATAGCACATCCAGCGCCGTAGCCGGGCTTCGCCGAGAGCGCCGGCTCCGGACATTCCTGGCATTCCTGGCATTCCTGGCACTCCTGGCATTTCTTACTGCGCCCCCGGGTCTCCCAGCGGCCGCGGCGCATCGGCCGGACGCTCGCGCTTGTATATGCGGATGGCGCCAGTCGAACCGGCCTGGAACGCGCGTATCAGCTTCAGGCGGATCATCTCGAGCAGCGCGAGGAACGTGACGATCATGCCGGCGCGCGAATGCATGTCGGCGAACAGGTCCTCGAACCCGCACGCCTCGGTTTCCGACAACCGCGCGAGCAGCTGCTCGATCCGGTCCTCGATCGGAATCTGCTCGCTCGGAAGATAGACCTTCGGACGCTGCTTTGCGCGCTCGACGACCGACCGGAACGCCGTGATCAGGCTGAACAGGTCGACTTCGATCTCGGGCTCCGGCGCCTCGCCGGCGATTTCCGCGATCGGTCCGTCGGCGCGCGTCCACTGCGCGCTCCGCAGCGTCTCGCGCTCGTGCAGCAGCTCGGCGGCCGCCTTGAACTTCTGGTGCTCGAGCAGCCGGCGCACCAGTACCTCGCGCGGATCCTCTTCCGGGTCCTCCTGCGTCGGATCGGGACGCGGCAGCAGCATCCGGGACTTGATGTGAATGAGCGTCGCCGCCATCACCAGGAACTCCCCCGCCACGTCGAGGTTCAGCTCCTGCATCATGTCGATGTACTCGACATACTGCTGCGCGATGAGCGCAATGGGGATGTCGTAGACGTTCACCTCGTGCTTCTTGATGAGATGCAGCAGGAGATCCAGCGGCCCCTGGAAGTTCTCGAGCCGGACCGGATATCCCTCGAGGATGGATTCGAATTCTTCGTTCATTCAAATGCCAAGAATGCCAGGAATGCCATGATGGGGGAACCGATCCTCTTAGTCCACAGCATCCTGGCGCGTACGACAACCGCGCCCCGCACCGAAGGAGCCAGAAACAGCTGCCGGCGCCATGCTGGCCTCCACATTATTCATGGCATTCATGGCATTCCTGCGCATTCCTGGCATTTCAATAGCGAAGCCTGATAGCGTCCCTGACCCTCTCCATCGTCTCGACCGCGATGACGCGGGCCCTCTTCGAGCCTTCGCAGAGGATCTCACGCAACTGGCCCGGGTTGGCCATCACCGCGGCGCGGCGCGCGCGCATCGGCTCGAGGTGCGCGTTCAGCGCCTTTGCCAGCTTGGTCTTGACCTCGACGTCGCCGACCTTCCCCGCGCGGTACCGCGTCTTCAGATCCTCGACCTCCGCCCGGTCGGGATTGAAGGCATCGTGATACATGAACACGGGGTTGCCTTCCACCGTGCCCGGGATGTCGGCGCGGATCCGCTTCGGGTCGGTATACATCTGCCGGACCTTCTGCTCGACCGTTTTGCTGTCGTCCGACAGGTTGATCGTGTTTCCGTAGCTCTTCGACATCTTTCGGTTGTCGAGCCCCGGCAGCCGCGCGAACGTGGTCAGCAGGGGCTTCGGCTCGACGAACAGCTGGCCGTAGAAATTATGGAACCGGCGCACGATCTCCCGGCTCAGCTCCAGGTGCGGGACCTGATCTTCCCCGACGGGCACGAACTGCGCGTTGTAGATGATGATGTCGGCGGTCTGCAGCAGCGGATAGCCGAGAAATCCGAGTGTCGACAGGTCTTTCTCGGACAACTGCTCGATCTGTTCCTTGTAGGTCGGCACACGCTCGAGCCAGGGCGTGGGCACGGTCATGGACAGCAGCAGCGACAGCTCCGCATGTTCCGGAACGAGCGACTGGATGAAGAGCGTGCTGCGTTCCGGATCGAGTCCGGCCGCAATCCAGTCCGCGGCCATGTCGTACGCGTTGGCCACGATCTCCGACGTGTCGGCGTACTCGCTCGTGAGCGCGTGCCAGTCGGCGACGAAATAGAAGCAGTCGTAGGTCTCCTGCAGGGACGCCCAGTTCTCGAGCGCACCGACCAGATGGCCGAGGTGCAGCTTCCCTGTCGGGCGCATGCCCGACACGACGCGAGGCTTCACGGGAGGAGGAGCTCCCCGAAGAAAATCGTCGGCGGCAGGATCAGGCTGCTGAGAACCCCCGTGAACATCAGCAGGTACAGAAT
>JBOGIX010000847.1:0-8409 GCA_050744685.1 Vicinamibacterales bacterium
ACCGAGCCCCGATCCGTCGTTCATGGAATCGCTCGCGCGCGGGCTCGCGGTCATCCGCGCGTTCGGCGGCGGCCGCACGCGGCTGTCTGGTGCAGAGGTCGCGGCGCTGACAGGACTGTCGCGCGCCGCCGCGCGGCGATGCCTGCATACGTTGACCGTGCTCGGCTACGCGCGCATCGTCGATGGCGCCTACGAGCTCACGCCGGCGGTGCTCAAGCTCGGACAGGCCTACCTGGGATCGGCATCACTGGCGGGGGTGTCGCAGCCCGTGCTGCGGCGGACCTCCGAGGAACTGCAGGAGTCGACCGGGGTTGCGCTCCTCGACGGCGACGAGATCGTGTTCGTCGCGCGTGCCGCGGCGAGGCGCATCCTGTCGGTGGAGATATCCGTCGGCAGCCGTCTTCCGGCGGTGAGCACCGCGTCGGGGCGCGTGCTGCTGGCGCACGAGGACGAGCAGACGCGCGATCGCTGGCTGACGCGGGTCAAGCTCCCGCGGCACACCCGCCGTTCCATCGTCGATCGCGAGGAGCTCCGCGCCGAGATCGCACGTGTCCGCGCGCAGGGATACGCTATCGTCGACCAGGAGCTGGAGCTCGGGCTGCGATCGGCCGCCGTGCCGATCGCGCGGCACGAAGGCACCGTGGTCGCGGCGCTGAACGTCGGCGTGCAGGCCGGGCGCGTCGATACGCGAACGCTGCAGCGGGAGATCGTGCCGAAGCTGAGGGAAGCCGCGGCGGAGATCGCGCGGCGGCTGGAGGGGGAATAGGATCAACCTCCAATCTCCAACTCCCAACTCCCAAGGCGCGTGGCTCGAGAGAGCTGGATAAGAGCAGGTCTAACGAGCTGGTTGGCGCGACTTTCACCCCGCTGCTTCGAATCACCCGCTTTGGGAGTTGGGAGTTGGAGATTGGGAGTTGATTCCAGTGAACACTGCTTCTAGGGATTGGCCACGAACCGGTAACCCACACCTCTCACGGTCAGCACGTGCTTCGGGCGACCCGGCTCCGTCTCGATATACCGCCGCAGCCGGACGATGAAGTTGTCGATGGCGCGCGTATCGGTGTCCTCGCGAACGCCCCACACGTCCTCGAGCATCGCCTTCCGCGACACCGCCTTCCCCTCGTGCTCGATCAGGTACCGCAGGAGGTTGGCTTCCATCAGCGTGAGCGGAAGGGTGCGATCGCCCACCCGCAATTCGAGGCTATCGAAATCGATCATCTTGCCGGCGAACGTGTAGCGGTCCCGCGCGCGCCGCATCCACTCGCTCCGTCGCAGCAGCCCGCGGATGCGCGCGAGCAGGATGGCCAGCTCGGTTGGCTTCGGCAGGTAGTCGTCGGCGCCGGCGCCGAATCCTTTCAGCACGTCTTCGGGGCGCCCGCGTGCGGTCAGCATCAGCACCGGCACGAACTGGCGCGCCGCGCGAAGCTCGCTGACCACGGCGAAGCCGTCCTTGCCCGGGAGCATCACGTCGAGCACGACGAGATCGAACGATCCGGCGTTTCCCGCGGTCAGGCGGGCCAGCGCGGCCTCGCCGGTGTCGACGACCTGCGCTTCGTACCCTTCCGCTTCGAGATTGAACTTGAGGCCGTCGGCGAGATGCTGCTCGTCCTCGACGATGAGGACGCGGTGCGTCGCGGATGTCATGCGCCGGTGGCCCGCGGCAGCAGCAGCGTAAACGTGCTTCCACGGCCGGCCCCTTCACTCTCGGCGAACGCCTTGCCGCCATGCCGCCGTGCCACCGAACGGACGATGAACAGGCCAAGGCCGCTGCTGCCTCGCGAACGGACCGCCACGGCTGCGGGAATGCGGTAGAACCGCCTGAACACACGCTTCAGCTCGGTGGGAGAGATGCCGACGCCCGTATCGCGGACCCTCACCGCCAGCCGATCGTCCCGCGGCTCCTCCAGCCGCACGCGCACCTGAACCCTCTCGGGCGAGTACTTCACCGCGTTGTCGATCAGGTTCCAGACTGCCGCCTTGAGCTCGTCCGGAACTCCCTGGACGATGGTACGTCCCCCGTTGACCGTCTGATCGTAGGCGAGGGCATCGGCATCGAGGCGGAAGCGCGTACGCGCGAGATCGACGCATTCGCGCACGATCTCGGCCAGATCCACGCGGGTTCTTGCCCGCCGGCGCAGTCGCGACCCGACGCTGCCGGCGCGCAGCACCTGCTCGATCGTGTGCAGAAGCCGATCGCTGTCCTCCAGCATGATCCGGTAGAACTCGCGCCGCTTCGCATCGTCGAGCTCGCGCGTCTCGAGCGTTTGCAGGTAGAGTCGGATGGACGCGACGGGGGTCTTGAGTTCGTGCGTGACGGCGTTGATGAACGAATCGTGCTGTTCGTTGCGGCGTATTTCACGCACGAGAAAAATGGTGTTCAGCACCATTCCGGCGATGATCAGCAGGAAGAACACCAGCCCGAGCACCGCGAGCAGCCCCTCCTGCCAGGTGATCACGACGAAGCTGACGTTCAGTGCGACCGCGATCGCAATGAGGCAGATGCCGAAGACGGTGAAGAAGATGACCGATCGCCGCCGGCCGGTGATCATGCGGACAGGATACGACGGGAGTTAGAAGCGGGGAAACTGTACTGCCCTTGCGATAACTCCCAACCTCCAACCTCCAACTCCCAAGCGCGCCGCCCGAAAGAACTTGGTGGAAGGCGCGCGAGCCAGCCGTTTGCCGCGACTTTCACCCGGACGGTTTGAGTCACGCGGTCTTGGGAGTTGGAGGTTGGAGGTTGGGAGTTGTCGCAAAACGCAAAAAAAGGCCGGGGCAAACAGCCCGGCCTTTTTGGTAAGACGCGGACCGCGTTACGCCGCCTGTTCCAGCTGATCCTCGCGAATCTTCGCGACCTTGAGGTCCCACACGACGCCTACCGCGGCGAGCGCCTTCAGCGTGATCCAGGAGATGTCGAACTCGTACCAGGCCAGGCCGTGGCGCGCCGACACCGGGTGGGCGTGATGATTGTTGTGCCACCCCTCGCCGAACGTGACCAGCGCCACCCACCAGCTGTTCTTGGAATCGTCCCTGGTGTGGAACCGGCGGCTGCCCCACATGTGTGTTGCCGAGTTCACGAGCCAGGTCGCGTGCAGCCCCACCACGACCCGCAGGCCGATGGCCCACAGCACCAGGGGCCAGCCGCCGACAGCGAGGAGGATGAACCCCAGCACAGTGAGCGGTACGTAATGGTAAGTGTTCAGCCAGCGGTAGAACGGATCCTCGCCCAGGTCCGGCGCGTACCTGGACATGACGGCCGTGTTGTTGTGATGGCTGTCGCCGAACAGGATCCAGCCCATGTGGGCCCAGAAGCCCCCGTCGTGCGGGGTGTGCGGATCGCCGTCGCGGTCGGAATGCTGATGATGGACGCGGTGCGTGGCGACCCAGAAAATCGGGCCACCCTCGAGCGTCAGCGTGCCGCAAATCGCCAGGAAATACTCGAACGCCTTCGACGTCTTGAAGCCGCGGTGAGTGTGCAGGCGGTGATAGCCGAGGCTGATGCCAAAACCCACGGCCAGCCAATGGAGCACGAGCGCGGTAATGACGTTCGTCCACGAAAAGAACCAGAACGCGGCAACCGCGGCGACATGGAACAGCACCATGAACGCCGCCGTGATCCAATTCAGGTTCGAGGGCGAGTATTCCGGCCGGACATCTGCGCGAACTGTCATTCAACGAAAGTAGCAGGTCCGGCCGGAATCGTTTGTAAGACTTCTGTACTCCTTTGGAGCCCGCGAGTGTTCGGGCCCGTCAGCCCTGTTTTCGCTCGAATTCCTGCATGAACTGCACGAGCGCATCCACGCCGGCCTCGGGGAAGGCGTTGTAGATCGAGGCTCGCAGGCCGCCGACCGACCGGTGTCCCTTGAGCCCGTCGAGCCCGGCCGCGGTCGACTCCTTGACGAATTTCTTCTCGAGCTCCTCGCTCGGCAGGCGGAAGGTCACGTTCATGCGCGACCGGCTGTCTGGCGCCGCATGCCCGCGATAGAAGCCGGTCCTGTCGATCTCCGAGTAGAGCTTCGCCGCCTTCCGCGCATTCACCTGGTCGATCGCCCCGAGCCCGCCCGCCTTCAACAGCCATTGCAGCACGAGCCGCATGACATAGATGGCAAACACGGGCGGCGTGTTGTACATCGACTTGTTCTCGGCGTGCACGCCGTACTGCAGCATCGTCGGCAGCGCCGCCGGCGAGCGGGCGAGAAGGTCCTCGCGCACGATCACCAGCGTCAGGCCGGCGGGGGCAAGGTTCTTCTGCGCGCCCGCGTAGATCAACCCGTATTTCGCGACGTCGATCGGACGGCTGAAGATGTCCGACGAGGCATCGGCGACGAGCGGCACGTTGCCGGTCTCGGGCGTGTACGACCATTCCGTCCCGTAGATCGTGTTGTTCGTCGTGAAGTGCACGTAAGCGGCACCGGGATCCAGAGTCAGCTCGCTCTGCTTCGGGACCCGGATGAACTTCTCCGCCGCCGTCGTCGCCGCGATCCTCACCGCGCCGACGCGCTTCGCTTCCTTGACGGCCTTCTCCGACCAGACGCCGGTCACGATGTAGTCCGCGGAGCCGCCCTGCGGCAGGAGGTTCATCGGCACCATCGAGAACTGCAGGCTGGCCCCTCCCTGGAGGAACAGCACGCGGTAGTTGTCCGGGATACCGCCGAGCGTTCGCAGATCGGCTTCGCAGCCCTCGATGATCTCGTCGAACGCCGTCGAACGGTGGCTGATCTCGAGCACCGACATGCCGACGCCGGGGAGCGACAGCAGGTCGCGCTGGACCTGTTCGAGCACCTCGACGGGCAGCACCGCAGGCCCCGCCGAGAAGTTATGAATACGCGTGGTGGTCGTCGTTGGCATGTGTTCCTCGTTTGATCGTCCTCTAAACGTACACTTACTCACCTAAGGGGAGTAGCTCTTGGTCAGAGCGTGTGAATCATCGCTTGTGGCTTCCGGCTTCAGACGGAAGTGCGCGGCGCGGGTACGATCTTCCGCCTGATCAGCCTCCACCAAGGCTACGGCGGTCCGCCGAAGCGCTTCCCGCGAAGGCGGAAGCCACCCGATCCGCACAGGCGACTAATGCACACGCTCTCAGCCGGGCTGACGGCTGACAGCTATCTATAGCGCCACCACCTGCAAGTCCAGGATGTCGGCGTTCTGCGCCTTGATCCGTTCTCGCACGCTCGCGCTCGGCTCGCCGTCCAGATTGATCCGCGCGACCGCCGCTTCGGCCCCTTCGAACACGATGTTCTCCGTTTCCTGGACGTTCAGATTCGCCTCGCGGAGATGGTCGAAGACGTGCGCGAGCACGCCGGGACGGTCGCGGTGCCGGACAACGAGCATGTGGGTAGCCGGCGTGCGCGTCGCCAGGTTGACGACATTCGGCACCCGTCCGGTGTCCTTGTACGTGTGGACGATGCGAACGGTTTCGGCGGCGATCGCTTCCTGCGCCTGATCGGTGGAAGCGCCGATGTGATGTGTGCCGTACACGCCCGGCAGCGAAACCAGCGCGTTCGAGAACTCCGCGGTCGCGCCGGCGGGCTCGTTCGCGTAAACGTCGAGCCCGACGCGGAGCGCCTTCTCGCGGACCGCATCGGCAAGCGCCGCCTCGTCGACGACTTCTCCACGGGCCGTGTTGATGAACGTCGCGCCGGGCTTCATCTGCGCGAGCAGCTCCGCGTTCACCAGGCCCTTCGTCTGCGGCCCGAGCGCAAGATGCACGCTCAGGATGTCTGCACGCGCGGCAACATCCCGGGGCCGTGGCGCCAGTTTGACACGGATCTGGTCGAGTGCCTCGGCGAGGTCGAGCTCTTTCGCCTCGCTCTCGGTCAGCGGCCGCTCCTCGCCGTCGAAACGGCGGCTCCAGAGCACCACGTTCAGGCCGAAGCCCGCAGCCCGCCGGATCATTTCCCGTCCGATGCTGCCGACCCCCAGCAGCCCGAGCGTCCGCCCGTAGAGCCCCGGCGCCTTCGAGTACTCCTTCTTGTTCCAGCGGCCGGCGCGAAGGTCAAAGACGTTGTCCGCCACCCGCCGATCGAGCGCGAGGATCAGCGCGAACGCGAGCTCCGCCACGGCAGTGGCGTTACGTCCCGGGCAGTTCGAGACGTAGATGCCGCGCGTCGACGCGGCCGCCACATCAATCGTGTTGTAACCGGCGCCGGCCCGGACAATGAGCGACAAACGGCCGGCGTCGAGCATCGGAGCGGTGACTTTCGTGCTGCGCACCACCAGCACGTCAGCGCCGGTTTCCGCAATCGCATCGCGCAGCGCATCGTCTGCGAGATCGGGATTGCTGACGACCTCGCAGCCCGCCGCCTTCAATCCCTCGAGGCCGCTCTGCTCGAACTTGTCCGCAACCAGGACTTTCATGTATCAGCTTCCAGCTTCCAGCTTCAGATCACGTGGATCAAGAGGCCGTCGCGCAGCTTGGGTTCGAACCACGTGGACTTGGGGGGCATGATGCCGCCCGCATCGGAAATGGCCATCAAGTCGTCCACGCCGACCGGATACATCGAGAACGCGACGGCGGCGCGCCCGGAACCGACGGCCTGCTCGAGCGCGCCGGTACCTCGAGCGCCCCCGATGAAATCGATGCGCTTGTCGGATCGGATGTCCCCGATCCGGAGCTGCTGCTCGAGCACGTGTCGCTGCAGCCGCGCCACGTCCAGGCCGGCAGCGCGCGAGGAATCCTCCGGCGCGGCAGCGGCCAGGTCGAGCGTGTACCAGCGCCCGTCGAGGAACATCGAGACTTCCCCCTTGCGCCGCGGCGCGGCCGGCCCCTCGACGACAGAGAACTGTTCGCGAATGGCGGCAAGAAACTGCTGTGGCGTGCGGCCCGCGAGATCCCGGACCGTGCGGTGATATGGCAGGATCTGCACCTGATCGTCGGGAAACGCGACGGCGAGGAACGTGTCCGCCTCCGCGGAAGCCGCGCCGTTACCCGCCTGTGGCCGAAGCTCTGCGCGCGCCCGCGCCGCGCTGGCCGCGCGGTGGTGGCCATCGGCGATATACAACGCAGGAACACGCCCGAAGGCCTCGACGAGCTGCTGCGACGCGACCGGCCCGGCCGGCCACACGGTGTGGTGAACGCCGTCGGGCGCAGTGAAGTCGTAGAGCGGCGTACCGCCGGCCACGCGGCTCGTAACCGCGTCGATCTCGTGCAGCGCTCGATACGTCAGGAACACGACACCGGTCTGCGCGCGCACTTCGGCGATATGCCGGGTGCGATCGTCTTCCTTGTCTCGCCGCGTGCGCTCGTGTTTCTTGATGACGTCGCGCTCGTACTCGTCGATCGAGAAACATCCCGCTATTCCATCCTGCTGGTGTGAACCCATACGCAGGCGATACAGATACAGCGTGGGTTCCGCATCCTGCACGAGCGGCGCCTCATGACGAAGCGCGTCGAGGTTTGCGCGGGCTTTCGTGTACACCTCCGACGCATAAGGATCCGTCTCGTGGGGCAGGTCGATCTCCGACCGCGTGACGTGGAGAAAGCTGAGCGGATTACCGGCTGCCAGCTCCCGGGCCTCGTCGGTGCTGACGACGTCGTATGGAACCGATGAGACGGCAGGGGCGCTTGCCGCTGTCGGGCGCAAGGCCCGGAACGGTTGGATGAAGGCCATCCGGGTATTTTAGCCCGACGGCCAGCGTGCCTCGCCGTAGCATCCGTTCAGGAGCGTGCGAAAAGCGGGGGGCTACTGTGCGGCTTTGACGGCGTCGGGCCGCTGGCGTGCAGCGTCGGCGAGGACGGAGTTCTCGATGTCCTGCAGCATCGAGTCGCGCGAGGCGCGGAACGCTTCGAGGTGTGATGGCGGAATAGGCTCGCCGGGCGGCTGACGGCGGCGTTCGGCCACCGGGTCGACGAACACGTTGTTCTTGCGTAGCGAGAAGTGCAGGTGCGGTCCCGTAGCGGTTCCCGTGGATCCCACGCGGCCGATCACCTCACCCTGATTCACGTGCCGGCCCGCGCGAATGCCAGGTCCGTACGCCGACAGGTGCAGGTAGTAGGTCTCCAGGCCGCCCTTGTGACGGATGCGAACCTGTTTGCCGCCACCGCCCGCCCAGCCGGCAGAGACGATCGTGCCGTCGGCAACCGCGACCACCGCCGCGCCGTGCGGCGCGCCGTAGTCGACGCCGGTGTGCGCGCGCACCCTGTTGAGCACGGGGTGCAGCCGGCGGCGCGAGAAATGCGACGTGATGCGCGGCTCGAACTTGAGCGGCGAGACGAGGAAGAATCGCTTGAGCGATCGCCCGGCCTCATCGTAGTACGCGGCCTTGCCGGTCTCGGGGTGGATCCAGCGAAACGCCTGGTGCGTCTGCCCGTCGGCGACGAACGTCGCGCCCAGGATGTCGCCGTATCCGGCGAACTCGCCGTCGCGCGTCGACTTCTCGAACAGTACGTCGAAGCGATCGCCCCGCTGC
>JBOGIX010000848.1:0-3860 GCA_050744685.1 Vicinamibacterales bacterium
CGCGAACGCTCCGCGATCAGCACTTCGTCGAGTCGTGGATTGCCGGCGAGCACCGGCGCGGCGTCGCGTTCGACCAGGTAAGTGAGCCTTGCCTCCGGGAACGATCGCCGCAGCGCGCGAATCACCGGCGTCGACAAGACGACGTCGCCAATCAGGCGGAGGCGGATAAGTAGCAGGTTCAAGGTTCACGATTCAGCGTTCCGAGCCCCGAGTACCGAGCCCCGAGTACCGAGTTCACGGTTCTATAGTCGCCTCGTCGAGCAGCATGACAGGAATGTCGTCCTTGATGGGGTAGACGCGCTTGCACCGGGCGCATTTGAGCGCGGTGCCGTCCTTGACGAGGTCGACTTTCGTCTTGCAGTTCGGACAGGCGAGAATCTCGAGCAGTTCCGGATCGACGGGCATGTGTCATTGACTCCGCGGGCACGTGAGGTTTGCGTCCGGTGGCCGCAGCGGTCATTATAGTCATGAAGATGCGGCGAAATGTTCTGCTGGTTCTTCTCGCCTTCCTCGCGGCGCCCGGGCTCGTTCGTGCCCAGTCGGCCGTCCCGCCGCCGGGTCCGGGCTACTATTTCCTGCTCGGCCGCAACTTCGAGGCGTCCGGGGACATCGACAAGGCCATTGCCGCGCACAAGCAGGCGATAGCGCTCGCACCCGGGTCGGCGGAGCTCAGGGCGGAGCTCGCTGGCCTCCTGGCGCGGCAGCAGCGGGCCGTCGAGGCGATCGACATGGCCGAAGAGGCCCTCGAGATCGACCCGCTGAATCGCGAAGCCAACCGCATCGTTGGATCGATCTACGCGGCGCTTTCAGAGCAGCGGCGCCCGCTGCGGCCCGGTGAAAGTCCGCAGCTCTATGCTGCGCGAGCGATTGCGGCGCTCGAGCGCGCGCGCGAGGGGCGCAATCCGGATACGAACACCGAGCTGACGCTCGGACGCCTCTATCTGAGCTCCGGCGCCTACGATAAGGCAATCCCGATCCTGCGACGGATCGCAGACGAGCAGCCGAACTACCCCGATGTCGCGTTGCTGCTGGCCTCGGCCCAGGAGGGCGCCGGCCGGACGGACGAAGCGATCCGGACACTCGAGGGGGCCCTCGCCGAGAACCCGCGGTTTGCTCGCGGCCTCGTGCTGCTGGCCGAGCTGAACGAGAAGCAGGCGCGGTGGGGTGCGGCGGCCGACGCCTACAAGCGCGCGCAGGAGTTGAACGCGCGCGTGGATCTCACCACGAAGCGCGCGGCGGCCTTGATCAATGCCGGGAAGGCGGGCGAGGCGCGCGATCTCCTGCAGCCTGCGGCGTCGAAGCCCGACGCCGAGGCGGTCCTGCTCTATCTGTATGCCGCGTCGCAGCGGCAGGCGGGGGATCTCGAAGGGGCCGAGGCCACAGCGCGGCGGCTGCGCAAGGCGGCGCCCGACGATCCGCGCGGCATGTACGTGCTCGCACAAGTGCTCGAAGCGCGCGGCGACTTGCCCGGCGCAGAGCAGGCGCTGCGCGACTTGCTCCAGCGCGATCCGACGGACGCCACGGCCCTGAACTATCTCGGCTACATGTTCGCCGAGCGCGGCGAGCGGCTGGACGAGGCCGTCGATCTCGTGCAGCGCGCGCTCAAGGAGGAACCGGGCAATCCCTCGTTCCTCGACAGCCTCGGCTGGGCATACTTCCAGCAGGGCAAACTCGACCTCGCCGATCCGCCGCTGACCGAGGCGGCCGAGAAGATGCCCAACAACTCGGTCATCCTCGATCATCTCGGCGACCTGCGGTTCAAGCAGCAGCGTTTCGCCGATGCGGCCGTGGCCTGGGAGCGGTCGCTCGCGGGTGACGGCGAATCGATCGACCGCACACGCATCAGCCAAAAGATTCAGGACGCCCGATCCCGGATGGAGGCGCGATAACCCGGATGATCGCGCGCCCCCTGGTCGCCGCAGTCGTATGCTGCGCGATCGCCGTGGCGTCCGGCTGCGCACCGCGCCGGATCGAGCTGCCGTCCGGAGGCGGCACCCCGCTCGATGACGCGGCCATCCCTTACAACGACGCGGTTGCCGACTGTCGCACCGTGCGTACGATCAGCGCCACCCTCGGCCTGTCGGGCCGCGCTGGATCGACCCCGCTGCGCGGCAACGTGGACGCCGGCTTCGAAGCGCCGGATCGCATCCGCCTCGAAGGGCGCCACCCGTTCGGCAGGCCTGTGTTCATTCTCGTGGCCACCGGTCCCCAGGCCACGCTCGTCCTTCCGCGCGACAATCGCGTGCTGCAAGGCGTCCGCACGGCGGAGATCGTCGAGGCCCTCGTCGGACTGCCGCTCGGCGCCGCGGAGCTCCGACTGCTGCTCAGCGGCTGCGCGTTCGAGGTCGCCGACCCCACCAACGGTCGCGAGTATCCCGGCGGCTGGGTCGTCGTCTCTACCGGGAGCTCGACCACATATCTGCGGCAGGTGGAGGATCGCTGGCGAGTGGTGGCAGCCACGCGCCCGCCGCTGACGGTCCATTACGGGGACTTCGAGGGCGGCCGCGCGGCAACCGTGCGGCTGCAGTCGAGCGGATCGTCGCCGGCCGACGTCACCGCACGCGTGTCTGATCTCAACGTCAACGTCGCGCTCGAGGCTGCCGTGTTCGATGTTGCCATTCCGTCAGACGCCGACCCGTTGACGATCGATGAACTGCGGCGCGCCGGCCCGCTCGGCGATCGATGAAGCGCCGCGGCATTGTCACCCGCTCGTCGACTCCACCGGCGCGCCCCGTCGTGGCGCGCGCGCATGCGAAGGTCAACCTCGATCTGCGGGTGCTCGGCACGCGTGCCGACGGCTACCACGAGCTGCGCACGGTGTTCCAGAGCATCGAGCTGCACGATGTGCTGACCGCGCAGGAGAAGCCGGGGCCGTTCGTGCTCAAGTGCCGCACGGTGGGCGTGCCGCTCGACGAGAGAAACCTGGTATGGCGCGCCGCGGTCGGCCTGTGGAAGGCCCTTGGTCGCGGGGGGGATCCCGGCGACACCGTCGTGACCATCGACAAGCAGATTCCGGTCGAGGCCGGACTCGGTGGCGGCAGCGCGGACGCGGCGGCAGGGCTGCAGGTGCTCGCGCGTTTGTGGGGAGGCGCGCCGCTCTCGCTGCTGCGCGAGGTCGCGTCGGGCATCGGGTCGGACGTGCCGTTCTTCCTGTCGGGCGGCACTGCCCTCGGGCTGGGGCGCGGCGAGGAGATCTATCCGCTCGTCGATCTGCCGCGGCACTGGATCGTCATCGTCCGTCCGCCGTTTGGCGTGTCGACGGCCGAAGCGTATGCCTGGTACGACGAGGATCGCGCCGCCGGCGTGCGCGAGCCGCGCGGCGAGCTGCAGATTCTCCCCGTGCCCTGGCCTTCGCGCGCCGCGCAGATGGTCAACGATCTCGAGCCGCCGGTGTTGCGCCGGCATCCTGAGATCGGGACGATGAAGCACGCGCTCCGCGAGGCCGGGGCAGTCGCGGCCGCGATGTCGGGCAGCGGCTCGGCCATATTCGGCCTGTTTCGCACGCGTCCCGCCGCGGCCCGCGCCGTCGGTCCGCTGTCGCGCACGGGCGCCGCCGTGTTCCTCAGCCGCACGCTGTCGCGCGAGGAACACGAGGCCAGAGCGCGCCCGGTCCTGCGCCGCGTTTGACCGCAGCCGCCGCTCCCGGCTACACTTAACCCTTTGTAGATGCGTCGATGGGCGGCCCTGTCGGACCCTGAAGTTGCGCACCGGGTGGTCCGTGGGGCGGAAGCGTCCCCTGTGAATCATCGCGTGTGGCTTCCGGCTTTAGCCGGAAGAGTGCGGAGCGAAGGGATCTTCCGCCTGAAGGCGGAAGCCACGCGAGGGCAGCAGACGCGCGAGTGGAGCGAGCCGAGGGGGTC
>JBOGIX010000849.1:0-2049 GCA_050744685.1 Vicinamibacterales bacterium
CGCCCAGGCTCCGCTCCGCGTGGACGCCATTCGGTCCGTTGCGGCCTTCGACGACGAGGGGCTCGGGAAGCTGCTGATCGATCGATACGGCACCTTTACTGCGGCGGAGAAGGCCGAGGCGATGCAGACCCTCGCATCCAGGCGCCGATACGGCCGGCAGTTGACCGATGCGCTGGCACACGGCGTCGTCCCGAAGCGCGACGTGCCCGCGTACGTGGTCCGCCAGCTGCGCCGCGTAGTCGGGCCCGCCTTTACGGACGTTTGGGGGCCGGTCGAGCCGAGTACTGTCGAGGAGAAGACCTACTCGCATTACCGCAGCCTGCTCAGCGACAGCGCCCTCGGCGGCGCGAGCGTTCAGAACGGCAAGGCAGTCTTCGAGAGAACCTGCGCCAGCTGCCACAAGATGTACGGCGAGGGCGGCGCGATCGGGCCCGACATCACCGGCGCCAATCGCGGCAACGTCGACTATCTCCTCTTCAATATGCTTGACCCGAACGCCGAAGTGCAGGACGCCTACAAGATGGTCGTCATCACCACACGCGATGGACGCACTTACTCCGGCAACATCGCCGGCGAAACCGATCGCCAGCTGACGTTGCGGATGGTCGGACAGGAGACTGCCGTCGTCAACAAGGCGGACATTCAGTCGCGCGAGTCGACCGGCGTGTCGATGATGCCGCCCGGTCTGCTCGAGAACCTGTCCGAGCGCGAAGTGATCGAGCTCGTTGCCTATCTGCGGACCGTGCAGCCGGTCAAGGCGCCCTGAGGCGCCACCGAGTCCATGCCAAGGCGGCCCTGCCGACCCCGCTCACGGCACGGCACGTGTGTGCCGATCTGGTACACCCAGCGACGATCATGTGATCAGCAGAGGGATCATTCCTTCGGGCTCTCGCCAGAACATCAGCGAATCCGCGGGGCCGCTCTGCACGCTTGCCGCGCGCACATTGGCAGCACGGTTGCAGAAACGGGCACCCGGCGTCGCCCATTCGCGGCGGAACGCGTCGAGCCATTCATGACAACGGGATAGCCCCATCCATTCGACTGATGCCGAGCCCTGCGAGTCGCGGCGCGGCGCGTCCACTCAACTGCCAGGAGACTGAGAAGATGAACGTTACGTTTCGCTGTGCCGGAGCGGCACTCGCGGTGCTGCTGTCTGCCGGTACCGCTTCTGCGCAAGCCACGCGCACCTGGGTGTCGGGTGTCGGCGACGACGCCAACCCGTGCAGCCGGACGGCGCCGTGCAAGACATTCGCGGGGGCCATCTCGAAGACGGCGGCCGGTGGGATCATCAGCGTGCTCGATCCCGGCGGCTTCGGAGCGGTCACCATCACGAAATCGATCACGCTCGACGGCGGCGGTGTCGACGGCTCCATCACCGCCCCGCTGACGACCGGCATCACCGTGAACGTGGGGGCGGCCGATCAGGTGACGTTGCGGAACCTGGCAATCTACGGCGTCGGGAGCGGCGTCTATGGCATTCGGGTGCTCGGCGCGTCGGGTTACGTATCCGTTGACCATTGCATCGTCAGCGGGTTCAGCAACGGCATCGATTTCAACTCGACGGGCAAGCTGTCTGTTTCGGACAGTTCCTTCATCGACCAGACCGGCTTCGGCGTGATCGTCCGCCAGGGACGCGCGAGCGTCGACCGCTCGCGTTTCGACAACAACGTGCAGGATGCGCTCCGCGTCAGCGGCGGCGGCACCGCCTCCGTGCGGCGCAGCACGGCTGCCGGCCACGGCAACGTGGCATTCTCGGCCGTGGGCGCCGGCTCCAGGCTCACGCTGGACGACACCCAGGTGACCAATAACGCTTATGGCGTCGGCGCAATGAGCGGTGGTTCGATCACCATGGCGAACACGACGGTGTTCGGGAACACGGTCCAGGGCCTGTATTTCGATGGTGCGAGCAGCCTTCTGAGCTTCGGCGACAACAGGGTGGTGGGCAACTCGACCAACGGCACCTTCAGCGGGACCGAGTCGCTGCAGTAGCGCCCGGCGTCGGCAGATATCGCAGGAGCCGCGCGACCACGCGCCTGGACGATCCCGCAA
>JBOGIX010000850.1:0-4252 GCA_050744685.1 Vicinamibacterales bacterium
CCTTGTGGGTGGCGGCGCACCGTTCGGCGCGCGTCCTGACGGTCTCGGAAGCCTCGAAGCGCGACATCCTCGGCTACTTCCGGGTCCCCGAATCCAAGGTGACGGTCATCTACAACGCCATCGATGAGCGCTTCAACGAGGCGCCGGCCCCCGACGAAGTGGTGCGCGTCCAGGAGCGCTACCAGCTGTACGATCCGTTCATTCTCTACGCGGGCAACATCAAGCCGCACAAGAACCTCGAGCGGCTCATCGAGGCGTTTCACATCATTCGCCGCGGGGAGCTCGAGCACGTCAAGCTGCTCATCATCGGCGACGAGATCTCGAAGTACGCCACGCTGCGTCGCACCGTGCACCGCTACAAGCTGCACAAGCACGTGCGCTTCTTCGGCTTCGTGCCCGACGCCACGCTTGCCATCCTCTACCGGCTGGCGCGGGTGTTCGTATTTCCGTCGCTCTACGAGGGCTTCGGGCTGCCGCCGCTCGAAGCGATGGCCAGCGGATGCCCGGTCATCACGTCCAACGTCTCATCGTTGCCGGAAGTCGTCGGCGATGCTGCAATGCTGATCGATCCCTACGAGCCGGACGCGATTGCCGGCGCGATGCGGCGGGTCCTGTCGGACGACCGGCTGCGTGAGGACATGCGCGAGCGCGGCCTGATGCGCGCACGAGAGTTCTCCTGGTCCCAGTCGATCCGACGCGTGCGCCAGATCTATGACGAGGTGCTGAGCGGGTGACTTCTTTGTCCTCGCGGGCGGCCTCTTGCGGCGGTGGGGGCACTCTTGCGGCGGTCTTCAGTTCGCGGGCGGCCTCTTGCTGCGGCAGGGGCAGGCTTCCTTTGTCCTCGCGGGCGGCCTCTTGCTTCGGCTGGGGCAGGCTTTCTTTGTCCTCGCGGGCGGTCTCTTGCTTCAGCTGGGGCACTCTTGGGGCGCTCGCGGCCGATCTCGCCGCAAGAGAGCCCCCGCCGCAGCAACAGGCCGCCCGCGAGGACGAAGTGACGACCGTGTCGTGGTCGCATGCGGCCCGGGGTCGATGAGAGTCGCGCTCGTCCACGACTGGCTGACCGGGATGCGCGGTGGCGAGAAGGTGCTCGACGCGATCTGCGAGCTCTTTCCCGACGCTCCGCTCTATACGCTGGTGTGGGTGCCGGGCACCGTGTCTCCCCGCATCGAACGCCGCCGCATCACGACGTCCATCGCCCAGCGGCTGCCGAACCCGGGACGGTTCTACCGCCACTATCTTCCGTTCTACCCTCTCGCCGTCGAGCTGCTCGACCTGGACGACTACGATTTGATCCTGAGCAGCAGCCACTGTGCCGTGAAATCCATCGTCCGCACCGGGCGCGCTGCACATGTGTGCTACTGCCATTCGCCGATGCGGTACGCCTGGGATCAGTTTGGCGCCTACTTCGGCCCCGACCAGGTCGGCCCGGCCGCGAGCCGGCTGCTGAGGCCGGTCATGCGGCGGCTGGCGAGGTGGGACTCGTCGACCGCCGGACGAGTCGACCGCTTTCTCGCGAACTCTCAATATGTTGCGGGGAGGATCGGCCGATACTATAATCGCAGGTCGACCATTGTGTATCCTCCAGTAGACACTGACTTCTACAACCCTGCCGGACGCGCCAGTTCCCCCGCCTTTCTCATCGTGTCGGCGCTCGTGCCCTACAAGAGGGTCGACCTGGCGATCGAGGCCTGCCGGCGCGCCGGCGTGCCGCTCAAGATCGTCGGAACCGGGCCGGAACGGCCCCGTCTCGAGGCGATGAGCAGCCCGGACGTCGAGTTCCTCGGCTGGCAGTCCGACGACGAGATCCGGACGCTCTACCGTTCGGCCGCGGCCACGCTCCTCCCCGGTGTCGAGGACTTCGGCATCGTCCCGGTCGAGGCGCAGGCGTGCGGCTGCCCGGTCGTGGCCCTCGACGCAGGGGGCGCGAGGGAAACCGTGGTCGATGGCGTGACTGGCCTGCTGGTCAAGGACGGCACCGCGGACGCGTTTGCCGACGCCCTGTCTCACACGCTCGCCACGGCGTTCGACGAACAGGCAATCCGGGCCAACGCGTTGCGCTTTTCCCGCGCGCAGTTCCTGGCGTCCTTCCGAGCCGCGGTCGATGAAGCGGTTGCCGGGAGATGGAGCGGCGACCCGAACCGCGACTGCACTGCCCCGAGAATGCCGCAATGGTCGCTGCAGGCCGCCTGCGAAGACGAAACACAGCCTGCCGCAAGAATGCCTCCCTCGTCGCAACAGGCCGCCCGCGAGGACAAAAAAAGCCTGCCCCCGCCGCAGCAACAGGCCGCCCGCGAGGACCAAGCGAATCCTGCCGCAAGAATGCCCCCCTTGTCGCAACAGGCCGCCCGCGAGGACAAAGAGGACGAGACGAACCACGCCGCAAGTTGGCCCCCGGCGCAGCAACAGGCCGCCCGCGAGGACAAAGAGGACAAGAAATGATGCGGCGGTACAACCGTCTGCTCGTTGCGTTCTACCTGCTCTCGGACGCCCTCCTGGGCATGGCCGCTTTCGCCCTCGCCTACCTGCTGCGGTTCGAAGGGCCCGTCGCCGACCTGATTCCGCCCGTCAAGGGCGTGCCGCCGTTCCGCTATTACGTGCTGCTGCTGCCGTTCGTGGCTGCGCTGGTGCCGGCGGCGTATCACGTGCAGGGGCTCTATCGCCTGCGCCGCGGGCGTACGCGCCTCGACGACTTCTTTGCCGTGTTCGTGGGCAGCATCCTCGCCGTCGTCGTCGGGGTGTTCGGCACCTTGTATATCGGCACCTACTATCTGCCGCAGGAACTGAAGGACAAGGGCGTCTACGAGGTCTCGCAGCTCGGGTGGGGCTTGTTCCTCGTCACGAACGTCGTCTTCACGTACGCGTCGCGCGAGCTGGTGCGCGAGGCGCTCGAGCGGCGATGGAAGGCGGGCATCGGGCTGAAGCGCGTGCTCATTGCCGGCGCCGGCGATCTCGGACGCATGGTCGCCGACAAGCTGCTCGAGCACCGCGAGCTGGGCTTCAAGATTCAGGGCTTCATCGACGATCGTGCGACCGGCGATCACATCGGCTACCGCGGGCTGCCGCTGCTCGGGACGCTGACCGACGCCGACGAGATCATCCAGCGCGAGCACATCGATCACCTGTACGTCGCCCTGCCGCTCGAAGAGCACGTGAAGATGCTCGGCCTCGTCGAGATCACCAATCGCGAAGGGGTCGATCTGCACGTCGTCCCCGACCTGCTGCAGTTCATCGCGCTGCGCGCGCGCCTCGAGAACCTCGACGGCGTGCCCATCATCAGCCTGAACGACGTGCCGCTCCGCGGCTTCAACAGCATCCTGAAGCGGGTGATCGACGCGGCCATCTCCGGCAGCGTGCTGCTCGCGATCAGCGTGCCCTTCGGCTTGATCGCGCTCCTCATCAAGCGCACGTCGAAGGGACCGGTGTTCTACACGCAGGAGCGGATGGGACTCGACGGCAAGGCCTTCCAGGTCCTGAAGTTCCGTTCGATGTACGAAGGGGCCGAGGACGAGACGGGGCCGGTCTGGGCGCGCGAGAACGACCCGAGGTGCACGCCGGTCGGCCGCTGGCTGCGGCGCTTCGACCTCGACGAGCTCCCGCAGCTCTGGAACGTCGTCCGCGGCGACATGTCGATCGTCGGACCGCGGCCCGAACGCCCGTATTTCGTCGAGCAGTTCAAGCACCGCATCCCGCAGTACATGCTGCGCCACAAGGTCAAGGCCGGCATCACCGGCTGGGCGCAGGTGAACGGCTGGCGCGGCAACACCTCACTCGAGAAGCGCATCGAGTACGATCTCTACTACATCGAGAACTGGTCGGTCGGCCTCGACCTGAAGATCATGTGGCTGACGCTGCTACGAGGGCTGCAGAAACACGCCTACTGACATCTCACAATGCCAGGACTGCCAGGAATGCCATGAATATCCATGAATAGTACGGCGCATGGCCACTTACGATCCGCCGCGCCAATCAGTGCCGCCTTACACAGGCTCAGTCGAAGTACGCGAGACACACTCGTTCCTGACCCTGGCGTGGATAGTTCGTCAATCGGAACGCCGCCGCAGAGACGTGCGACGATGCCCCGATTGCATTCCGTAGATTTGGCAATCCTGCATTCGTTGCATTCATGGCATTGAGAGACCTCGCATGCGTATAGTCATCACCGGCGCTGCCGGCTTCATCGGGTCCCACCTGTCCGAAGCGCTGCTCGACCGCGGGCATTCGGTCGTCGGCATCGACAACCTGCTGACGGGCG
>JBOGIX010000851.1:0-3662 GCA_050744685.1 Vicinamibacterales bacterium
AGACCGGCGACACCGTGTCGGGACAAATCCGGCCGCCGAAAGAAGGCGAGCGCTACTTCGCGCTCATCAAGGTCGAGGCGGTCAACTTCGAGGCGCCCGAGCAGGCGCGCGACAAGCTCTTCTTCGAGAACCTGACGCCGCTCTACCCGCAGGACCGCTTCGTGCTCGAGACCACGTCCGACCAGCTGTCCGGTCGCGTGCTCGACCTGATGGCCCCGATCGGCAAGGGACAGCGCGGGCTCATCGTCGCACCGCCGCGCACCGGCAAGACGATGCTGCTGCAGAGCATCGCGCAGTCGGTGGCGAAGAACCATCCCGAGGTCTTCCTCATCGTGCTCCTCATCGACGAGCGGCCGGAAGAAGTCACCGACATGCAGCGCTCGGTCAACGGCGAAGTGATCTCGTCGACGTTCGACGAGCCCGCGCAGCGCCACGTGCAGGTGGCCGAGATGGTGATCGAAAAGGCGAAGCGCCTGGTCGAACACAAGAAGGACGTCCTCATCCTGCTGGATTCAATCACTCGCCTCGCCCGCGCCTACAACTCCGTGATCCCGCCGTCGGGCAAGGTGCTCTCGGGCGGTCTCGACTCGAACGCCCTGCAGAAGCCCAAGCGCTTCTTCGGCGCGGCCCGCAACATCGAAGAAGGCGGCTCGCTCACGATCATCGCCACTGCCCTCATCGACACCGGCTCGCGCATGGACGACGTGATCTTCGAAGAGTTCAAGGGCACCGGCAACATGGAGATCCACCTCGATCGCAAACTCACCGACAAGCGGGTGTTTCCGTCGATCGACATGCAGAAGAGCGGCACCCGCAAGGAAGAGCTCCTGCTGCCGCGCGAGGATCTCAACCGCGTCTGGGTGCTGCGCAAGGTGCTCAATCCGCTCTCGGCCGTCGAGGCGATGGAGCTCCTGCTCGACAAGATGGGGAAGACGAAATCGAACGGCGACTTCCTGGCGTCGATGCAGAAAATGGGTTGAGGCCGCCGGCGCACAGGGAGAGCAGGAGCCGCCAGGGCGCGCGGGGGACGCGGATACGGCCGGACGGCCCAGACACCTGGCGTCGCAGCGTCGTGGAGTTCGAGGAGCGACTTACTCCGCCTGTATATCCATGCCGGGCTGCGGGTCGTCGAGCGGCCTGACGAACCAGCACCAGCGCAAGTCTTCCTGCAGCACGTGCACGGTCAGCCGCGCCTGCCGGGGACGCCGCTCGCGCGGTCGGACGAGCATCGCGAGCTCGACCGTGTCGGTTTCGGGAGCGCCCAGCGCGTGGAGCGCATCGAAAAACGGCTGCCGATCGCCGAAAAAGAGCATCAGCGGCTTGCCGGCCAGGCGCGGACGGGCAACGTTGAACAGCGCCGCCGCGGCGTCGTTCGCCTCGACGATGATCCCGGTCTGATTCGTCCAGACGCAGGCGAGCGGCACCACGCGAACGAACTCGTCCAGGCGCCGCACCGCCGTCTCGGCGCGCGCGCGCAGCGAGCCCAGCTCTTCGAGCTGCGATTGCAGATGCTCGTTGGCCACCTGCAGTTCCTCGAGCGCACCACTGAGCTCCTTGAGCGCCGGACGAATCACCGGGGTCGAGCCCGTGTTGAGATGCTCGGCCCGCCGCTCCAGGTCCGCCAGGCGCCCGAGAGCTGCGTTCGTGCGCACCGTCAGCGTGTGTAGTTGGGTCATCGCTGCAGCGCTCCCATTCTATCGCCTATCAGCGGCAGGACCCCTCAACGGGATGGCCCTGCCCACGAAGCGCTGCGATACCAGCGCCTCGTTCGTCGTCTCCAGCTCCTCGACCGTGGACTGCAGCGTGTCGTTCGTCGTTTCCAGCGCCTCGATCGTGGATTGCAGTTCCTCGTAAGCGCGCGCGAGCTCCCGCTTCGACTGGTGCAGCTCTACCTGCAAGGCCCTCAGGCCGGTGATGTCGTGGTCGGAGGCGTGAGAGGGCATGACGTCGCGTTCTCTCCTCGCCAACGACGGAACTCGATCGTGACGGTGGCATCCGGGGACCCGCCGAAAGATACGATGTTTCAGATCGGCCGGGACGAATGCCGCCGCATGGCTGAAGAGCATCTCGGCGCGCCCGAGCAGGAGGTAACCGGCCGGACTCATCGACTGATGGAAGCGCGACAGCATCTGCGCCCGGGCGGCGGCGGTGAAGTACATCAGGGTGTTGCGGCAGACGAGCAGATCGACGTTCGACACCGGGGCATCGCGCACGAGGTCGTGCCATTCGAAGATCAGAGCGCGGCGCAGGTGCCGATCGAACGCATACCGCGACCCGATGCGATCGAAGTACTTCTCCAGGAACGGCGCCGGCACATCGGCGACCGCGCGCGCGGAGTAGACGGCCCGACGCGCCGCGGTGAGCGCTGCCGCGTCGACATCCGTGGCGTAGATCTTCACGCGCCGCCGCACCCCGTCGACGCCGAGGCGTTCCGCGAGGAGCATCGCGACCGTATACGGCTCCTCGCCCGAGGCACATCCCGCGCACCACACCCTGATGCCGCCGTCGCCGGCGCTGGCGATGAGATCCGGCGCGATCCGCTCCGAAAAGTGCTGCCACACTTCAGGGTCGCGGAAGAAGGACGTCACATGGACAACGACGGTGTCGAAGAGCGCCGCACCCTCTTCCTGGTGGTCCTGCAGGTACTCGAGATAGGCTTCGAACGTCGGAGCGTGCACGGCCTGCATGCGTTTGCTCACGCGCCGCAGGAGGCTACTTCGCGTGTAGGCCGTGAAGTCGAACCCGCGGGTCTGATGCAGGTGCTGGAGAATCCGTTCGAAGACAGGGACATCCTGGATGGTGGTCATCGAACTTTCGACGATTGCACAGCCGCACGGCCACTCGGGTCGCGCGTGCCAGCCCGCACGTCAGTCAATCAGGGAGATGAACACTCACCGCGCACAGTCGGAGGAGCCCGCCCCTTTTTCACGAGGACGGACAGAAGCGGCCTCGGTGCCGGCCGCCTGCGCACGCATGACCTCCGAGATATATGCCGTTGTGGTGGAGGCGGCAAGCTGAGCCGCACGATGTCTGTGGAATCCGACCGTCATGGTTGAGCTGGCGGTATCTCCACCGGGACCTTGTCGGGACTCGCTTCGGGCAGGAAGCCCATGATCTCCTTCAGCTCGTCCGCCTCGATGACCTCCTTGACGAGCAGACGTTCCGACAGCGCATCGAGCACGTCGCGCTTGTCGCGCAAGATTCGTCTGGCCTCGTCGTGGGCTTCGGTCAGGATTCGTTTGACCTCTGCATCGATGAGCTGCGCCGTGTCCTCGGCGTAGTTGCCACGTTCCTGCGCGAACGGCATGTCGATGAACGCCGAACGCTTGTGGCCGATGTAGTTGACGGCGCCGAGCGCGTCGCTCATCCCGAACTCCGTCACCATAGCCCGCGCGATGTCGGTGGCGCGCTGCAGATCGTTCTGTGCACCCGTCGAGATTTCCCCGAACGCGATCTCCTCGGCGCTGCGGCCGCCGAGCAGCACGGCAAGCTGGCTGTGCAGATCCTGGCGGGTCATCAGGTAGCGATCTTCCAGCGGGAGCTGCATCGTGTAGCCGAGCGCACCGAACCCCCGCGCCACGATCGAGATCTTGTGGACGGGATCCAGGCCCGGCAGGACCGTGGCTACGATCGCGTGGCCGGACTCGTGAAAGGCGACGATC
>JBOGIX010000852.1:0-1612 GCA_050744685.1 Vicinamibacterales bacterium
GCCGGGCGAAGGCAGCCGCGAGCAGCAACAACGCGGCAACCCGCGCAACCAGCAGCAACAGTTCCCGCAGCCTGCGCCGGCGCGTCTGCTCGAGCGGCGTCCGCCGCAGGAGCCGCACCGCGGTGAACGGCACCTCCGGCGCCACGTTGCGCCGGAGCAGGTGGAGCACGATTGGGATGGCGATCGCCGCGGCGCCGGCCAGGAACACCGGATACAGGAAGCTCATTTCCGCCGCTCCCGCGCCGTGAGATACGCGACCAGCGCGAAATCGAGCGGCTGCGACGTGTCGAGCTGCACGTAATCGATGCCCGCGCCCCGCAGATCGCGATCGAACCGCAGTGTCAGGCCGGCCAGCTCGCGCAGGTAGCCGGTGCGAATCGAGGACGGCTCGGCGAGCACCTCCTCGGTGCTCTCGACGTCCCGGAACCGCGACGCCCCGCGAAACGGGAACGTCAGCTCGTTGGGATCCAGCACCTGGAAGACGATCACGTCAGTGCCGCGGAACTTGAGCAGCCGCAGCGCCTTGATGACCGACTCCGGCTCGTCGAGCAGATCCGAGATCAGCACCACGAGGCTGCGCTTCACGAGCGCCTCGGCCAGCTGCTGCAGTGGCCGCGCCACGTTCGACTGGCTGCCGGCCTGCATCTTCTCGAGCGCCAGCAGCAGCGCGTGCAGGTGCCCGCGGCGTGCACCCGCCGGCAATCGAAACCTGATCGCGTCGTCGAAGGCGATGAGGCCGGTCGCATCGCGCTGGCGGTGCATCAGGAACGACAGCGATGCCGCCAGTACCGAGCCATATTCCAGCTTGCTCATGGGCGCGCCGCCGCGGTAGCCCATGGAGGCGCTGACGTCGAGCAGCACGTGGCAGTCGAGATTGGTCTCTTCTTCGAACTTCTTGACGTAATGGCGATCGCTTCGCGCGTAGATCTTCCAGTCCAGCGTGGACAGGTCGTCCCCCGGCAGATACTGCCGATACTCGGCGAATTCGACGCTGAAGCCCTTGTACGGGCTCCGATGCAGCCCGGCGAGAAAGCCCTCCACCACCGTGCGCGCCTTCAACTCCATCGTCCCCAGCCGCGCGATGACGGCGGGATCGAGAAAGCGCAGATCGCGGCTCGTGGCGGAGGCGGCCATGGCTACAATCCGCTTCGAGGCGTCGGCACGGCTTCGAGCAGCCGTTCGATCAGGATGTCGGAGGTCACGCGCTCGGACTCCGCGTAGAAATTCGGGATGATGCGGTGCCGCAGCACCGGGCGTGCGAGCGCCTGGATGTCGGGCACCGACACGTGATAGCGGCCGTTCAGCAGCGCCCGCGCCTTGCCGGCGAGGATCAGCGACTGCGAGGCGCGGAGGCCCGCACCCCACTTGACCCATTCGCGCACGAACGGCAGATCGCTCTGCCGCCCGGGCCTCGACGCATCGACCAGCCGCACGGCATAGCGCGCCACATCCTCGGAGACGACCACCTGCCGCACCAACTGCTGGATCTCGAGGATTTCCGCACCGCCCAGGACCTGCAACGGCGTGTGCGTCATGACCCCGGTCGTTTCCGTCACGACGCACACCTCTTCGTCTTCCGGCAGGTACGTCATGACGATGTTGAACATGAAGC
>JBOGIX010000853.1:0-13461 GCA_050744685.1 Vicinamibacterales bacterium
ATTGAGAGGCTTCGCGCGGAAGGACGTTTCGGCGCTGCGTTCGAAAGCCTCGCATTAGATGCCCGTCGACTTAGGAGTATCGATCCAGGAATCTACTATGCATTCGAGGCCGAGCTCCTTCACCACCTGGGAAGAGATTCGCCAGCCACGCAGGCCGCATTGCGGTTACTCGACAATAAACCATCGCTGGTGACAGAAGCCCGCGCACATAGAGTACTAGCGCTGTGTGGATTCAACTCCGGCGACCGCCAGGCGGCTATTGCGCACCTTGACCGCGCCAAGGCAGGTTGCCCAGCCCGCGACAAGTTCTTCGCTCGAGTCGTGCTGACGGAGTTCTGGCTGGCGCTCAAGCTTGAGCCATTCGAGATGGCGCTCTCTACTTTGCCGCGCGTTAGGCGGGCCGTACTAAGTTCAGGCGATCCCCATTTGCTCTGTGAGTTACGAATACTGATCGCTCGACTTGAAGTGAGACGCGAAGGCTTCAGTGAAGCTGTGCGGCACCATCGTCTCGCGCGTGCGATACTCGAACGATATCCAAATATTTGGCTCAGTGGCCAAATGTACGTAGATTGTTCGGTTGGATCATTGCTACTTGGCGATGTCGACGGCGCGCTTGGCGCCGCCGAACGCGCCCTCGAATTGTCTGCTGAATCTGGGCACTTCCAGACTCGCGTCGCCGCCGAAATCAACTTGTCTCACGTTCTTGAGCGGAAGGGCGAGTTCGCAAAGGCAAAAAGACATGTCGACCGGGCTTTGGCTATGGCGGGAGGCAATTGCCATATCTTACGGGCCGTGAAGGACAGCTGGGCAAACCTCTTAATTACCGCCGGCGACTATCCGCAGTGCCGGCGCCTGCTCGATGAGGCGGAACTGAGAGCAAAAATAGACGGGGATGTTCGACCGCATTGGGACACGATCACCGAACTGCATTCGCGAGCGCGCCTCGCACAAGCCGAAGGGCGTTGGAACGACGCCAGTTCCATACTCGCAAGCGCGTTGGCCGTTGCCGAGTCTGTTGGTGATGACGGATGGACCCGCCGATTGGTAAACGCACGCGTTCGTTGCCTCGCCATTAGCAGAGACGCCATTGAACCAAGCTACCCCTGGATGTTGGCTGACAGTCATTTCGGTGATCCTCAGAGCCTCGCAGAGCACGACGCTACGTTAGCGGCGCTGCATGCCTCGCTACAACAGGACGGCGCCGCAAGTCGGCGGCTTGAGCGCGCGAAAAGAATAGCAACGGCGATGTCCAATGTCGGACTGTGCAAAGATCTGACGCTTGGCATCGCAGTGACAAACTCGGACGCGCCTGTCGCCGACACACAGAGCGCATCACTCGACAGCGCCGTCGCACTCCTCGAACTCGCCGCCCACCCCCACATCCTCGGCCGCGAAGCACTCGCCCTCCTCCGCGGCACCGCCTGCACCACCGCCGCCGCCCTCGTCTCCTCCACCCCCGCCGGCGTTCGCATCGTCGAAGCCGTCGGCTGGAACGATGCGGACGTGAAACTCGCCGCGGCCAAACCCGCGGCCGACATCGAACACCTGCCCGTCGGCCGGCGCGGCGAGGAGTCCTGGACGCTCGTCGTCCGTCCCAAACGAGCGCTCGAGCCGTACTGCGTGTATGCGTCGATCCGGAAACTGCTGACGATTGCCCTCTCGCTCGACACCTATCGCCGCGAGGAGAAGCAGCGCGCCGCCTTGTGGCCGGCCGACGCGCTCGACGGCGACCCCGAGTGCATCTGGGCGTCCGAGCAGATGACCGAAACGCTCTCCATCGCCAAGCGCATCGCGCCGACGCCGATCTCGGTGCTGATCACCGGGGAGACCGGCACCGGCAAGGAGATGCTCGCCCGCGCCATCCACCGCGCCTCGGACCGCGCCGACAAGCTGTTCCTGCCGTTCAACTGCACGGCGGTACCGCGCGAGATGCTCGACAGCCAGCTGTTCGGCCACCGCAAGGGCGCGTTCACCGGCGCCGACACGTCCTTCCCGGGGGTGATCCGCGCGGCTGCCGGCGGCACGCTGTTCCTCGACGAGATCGGCGAGATCGGCCCCGCGATCCAGCCGAAGCTGCTGCGCTTCCTCGAAAGCCACGAGATCCACCCGCTCGGCGAACCGCACCCGATCACGGTCGACGTGCGCATCGTCGCGGCCACCAACGCCAGCGTCGAACAGCTGGTCGCAGACGGCCGCTTCCGCGAGGATCTCTTCTACCGGCTCAACGTCGTCCGGCTCATGCTGCCGCCGCTTCGGGAGCGGCGCGAAGAGATCCCCGCCCTCGTGCAGCTCTATCTGCGGAAGTACGGCGACGAGCACAAGAAAGGCCGCCTGACGCTCAGCGACGAGACGCTCGAATATCTGCTGCTCTTCTCGTGGCCGGGCAACGTGCGGCAGCTCGCGAACGAAGTCCGCCGGATGGTCGCGCTCGCCGAACCGGACGCGACGCTCACGCCGCTGATGCTGTCTCCCGAAATCCAGGCCTCCCGCCGGACGATCCCGGCAGGCCCGGCGATCGATCAGGAAGTGCGCGTCGCTCTGGATCAGCCGCTCCCGGCGGCGGTCGAGATGCTCGAACAGCTGATGGTGCGCCACGCCCTCGACCGCGCCCACGGCCGCGTCGAGGAAGCGTCCCGACTGCTCGGCATCTCGCGCAAGGGCCTCTTCCTCAAACGCCGCCGGTGGGGCCTCGGTCAGGCGTCATAGTTCGCTGTTCGCTGTTCGCTATCCGGGGCTACGGCTCGGCTGAAGGCGCCCGACCGCCGAGGTTGAGCCGCAAACCTGGAAGCGCCGAGCCGCGAACCCGCGAACAGCGAACAGCGGACTACCGCGTCCCCCCATAAAACGCCGGCAGCGGCATGTCGCGCATCGTGTGCAGACCGGGCGACGCCGTGAGGACGTGGGGAATCGAATTGACGACGATCGATGCCGTCGCGATGTCGCCGTGCACGCCGCCGGCGATGCGGGACTTGATGGCCGGGGAACCCGTGATCTCCACCGCGTCGTAGGAGTCGGGCGCGCCGAGGTAGGCCTCCATGTGCAGCATGATCACCGGTTCGTCGCCGCGGTAGCCGATCCCGTCCTGGACGATGCCGCACACGTAACCGGCATCCACCGCCAGGAACTCGCTCGCGACGGTCTCCGTGGCCATCTTGGGCTGGATATCGTCCGTAATCCGCGTCAGCTTCCAGCCGAGCGCGTCGGCGATCATCGACACCGACTCCGCGAGCCCGACATGCCGCACGCTGCCCTCGTCCACCTTGTTCTGGAACTGCTCGCGCGTGAGCCCGGCGCCAATCTTCTGCTGGAACGGCAGCCGGCGGATGCGGGCGTCCTGGATGCGGTCGACGCGAATCGCCTCGACGCGCTCGCAGACGCCGGTCAGCATGATCGGCAGCGCGTCCATGACGAACCCGGGGTTGACGCCGGTGCCGAGCACCGCCACCTTCGCCTTCTTCGCCATCTGATGAACCAGGCGCGCGTAGCGCATGTTGCCTTTGGTTGGATAGGACAGCTCCTCGGTGGTGGACACCACCGGCACCTTGAGCTTCAGGATGCCTTCGAGCTGCGCCACGATCCCCTTGAGCGACGAGCTCGTACACAGCACCACGACATCGGGCTTCGACGACTTGATCGCCTTCCGCGCATCGTCGGATACCTTGACCTTGAGCGGCCGGCCCACGCCGGCGACCTCGCCGAGATCCCGCCCGGCCTTCGCCGGGTCGATGTCCACGGCGCCGACGATCTTGAAGCCCTTGCGCCCGGCGACCTGCCGGACGACACCTGCGCCGATGGGCCCGAGGCCGAAGTGGAGAACTTTGATTGGGCCCTTCTTTGATGCCATGCTGCTGCTCCTGATCGCTGAAACAACCTCACAAAATATAACGGACGATTATACCTGCCGTCCCGCCGGCGCGAGCGGCGTCTGGTGTAGCATGGGCGCGTGTCCGCGCGTCTCGTGGCAGCATCCGCGCTGCTGGCGCTCGCAACCCCGAGCACGATCCCGGTTGCGTCCCGCCCCGTCCCCAGCGCGCCCCCTCAACAGGCTTCGCCGCCGGCCGCCGCCGCGCCGGCGACCACTCCGGCGCCCCAGAACGGCGCGCGCTCGCCGCGAATCGCGAACTACTCGATCGATGCGCGCCTCGATCCGTCGACACGATCGATCTCCGCCACGCAGACCCTCACGTGGCAAAACGCCACGGCGAACGCCACCGACACGCTTCGCTTCCACCTTTACTACAACGCATGGCGCAATTCCGAGTCGACCTGGATGCGCGAGCGCAGGCTCGGCGGCGACAAGGAGCTCGAGCGCCGCCCCGCCGACGACTGGGGCCGGATCGATCTGCACAACGTACGCATCAGCCGGGCAAACGGCCACCCGATCGACGCCACCAACCGCCTCCGCTTCATCGCCCCGGACGATGGCAACGGGGCGGATCGCACGGTGGCCGAGGTGCCACTGGATGGTCCGGCGCAGCCGGGCGATACGTTGTCGGTGCGGATCGAGTGGTCGTCGCGCGTGCCACGCACGTTCGCGCGCACGGGCGTCATCGGCAGCGACTACTTCATCGCGCAGTGGTTTCCGAAGATTGGCGTCCTCGAAGACTCGGGATGGAATTGCCATCAGTTCCACGCGGCAACCGAGTTTTTTTCCGACTTCGGCAACTATGACGTCCGGCTGACGGTACCCTCGGGCTGGATCGTCGGCGCGACGGGCGTCGAGAAAGACCGGCGCGAGGCGGCGGACGGCACGACGACGCATCACTATTACCAGGAGGACGTGCACGATTTCGCGTGGACGACGAGTCCTGATTACGTCGAGCGCACCGCGACGTTTTCGCATGCCACGCTGCCGGCGGTCGCCATGCGCCTGCTGCTGCAGCCCGAGCACCGCGGGCAGGCCGACCGGCACTTCGAGGCCACGCGCGCGGCGCTGAAGCTTTACGGCGAATGGTTCGGCGCCTATCCATACCGCCACATCACGATCGTGGATCCCGCCTGGCAGAGTGACGCCGGAGGCATGGAATACCCGACGCTCTTCACTGCCGGCACGCGGTGGCTCGCGCCGCGCGGCTCCGGCGATCCGGAGGGGGTCACTATCCACGAGGCCGGCCATCAGTTCTGGTACGGCATCGTCGCGTCGAACGAGTTCGAGGATGCCTGGCTCGACGAGGGTCTGAACACCTTCGCCACCTCACGCGTGGTCGCCGACACCTACGGCCCGACGTTCGCAGGCAGCCGCTACTTCGGCGACTTCATTCCGTGGGTCTTCCGCGATCTGCCGTTGAGGCGCGACCGCGAGACCTGGGCGCTGGCGCGTTATCGCGCCGCCGGGCGGTTCGACGTGCAGGAGCTCCCGACGTGGCGGTACTGGCCGGGAAGCCACTGGGGCACCACCTACTACAAGACCGCGCTGTGGCTGCACATGCTCGAGCGCCGGCTCGGATGGGACACGCTGCGGCGCATCCTGTCGACGTTCTTCGAGCGATGGGCGTTCCGCCACCCCACGCCCGCGGACTTCTTCGCGGTGGTGAATGAGGTGAGCGGCCAGGACCTGACGTGGTTCTTCGACCAGGTGTATCGCAGCGCCGGCACCTTCGACTACGGGGTCGACGTCTTCAGCAGCGAGCCCATCGAGGTGCACGGGCTGCGCGGTTCGGCATCGGCCGCGACGGCAACGGAGGGACGCCGCGGCTATCGCACGACCGTCGTGGTCCGCCGGCACGGCGAGGGTGTGTTCCCCGTCGACGTGAGGGTCCTGCTCGAGAACAACCAGGAAATCCGCTGGAAATGGGATGGGCGCGACCGCTGGAAGCTTTTCGAGGTGGAGGACGCGGTTCGCGCGAGGCGCGCGGAGATCGATCCCGAGCACCTCCTGCTGCTCGACGTACGCAGGACCAACAACTCGGCGGATCGTGAACCGCGGGGCGAGCAGGCGGCGCGGAAATGGTCCCTCGTCTGGCTGATCTGGCTGCAGGACCACCTGCTCACCAACGGGTTCTTCATTTGATCACAACGGCGTTCGGCGCGTTTCGGGACGGGATCCGCCGCGTGAACGCGGCGCCTCTCGTCCTGGCGGGCATGGTGCTGCTGACGCTGCTCGTGGCACTGCCGCTGTCGATCGCGCTCGGCGGCATGCTGGCCGCGCACCTGGGGCCCAGTGCCGCCGCCGTGACCGCCCTCGAGGGGGCGAACCGGGAATGGTGGCAGGAATTCTCGGCACAGGCGTCGGGGCTCGGCCTCACGTTCACGCCGTCGATCGTCGGCTTTGCGGCGGTGCTGGAGAACACGAGCGCGATCGCCGACAACCGGCCGATGGCCCCCATGGTGGCTGCCGCGACGGTGGCGTGGCTGGCGCTCTGGTCCTTTCTCTCGGGCGGGATCATCGACCGCTACGCGCGTCAGCGCGCCACGAGGAGCGCGGGGTTCTTCGCGGCCTGCGGCACGCATTTCTGGCGCTTCGTGCGACTCGGCGTCGTCGTCTGGGTGGTTTACCTCGCGCTGTTCGGACTCGTACACGGCTGGATCTTCGACACGGCCTACGCGCGGCTCACGCGCGACCTCTCGGTCGAACGGACAGCGTTCGCGCTGCGGCTTGCGGGCTACCTGTGCTTCGGCGCTCTGCTCGCCGCGGCCGGGTTGCTCTTCGACTTTGCGCGGGTCCGCATCGTCGTCGAGGACCGCCGCAGCGCGCTGGCGGCCCTCACCGCCTCGGGCCGTTTCCTGGTGCGCCACTGGCGCCGCGTCGCCGGGCTGTTTCTCCTGAACGCGGCCGCCTTTCTGACGCTCGTTGCGGTCTACGCGGCCCTGTCGCCCGGCGCACCTGGGACCGATATCCACTTGTGGCTGGGGTTGGGACTGGGCCAGGCCTACATAATCGGGCGCCACTACCTTAAATTACTGGTGTATGCGTCGGAGACATCGCTCTTCCAGGGAGCGCTGGCGCATGCCGCGTACACGGCGGCGCCGGTCCTGGTGTGGCCCGAATCGCCGGCCGTCGAGACGATCACGAACGCCGGGCCGCAGCAGGCCGGCTGAAGGAGCCGTGACATCCGCATGCAGCATCGCATGTTCAAGCACGCGCGGATCCTCATCGTGGACGACGAGCGGACGAACGTGGAGCTGCTGCAGCGGCTGCTCGAGCGCGCCGGGTTCGGCCGGGTGGAAAGCACGACCGACCCGCGGCAGGCTGTCGATCTCTATGTGAAATATCGCCCCGACCTGATTCTGCTGGACCTTCACATGCCCGAGATGAGCGGGCTGGCGGTGATGGATCAGTTGAACGAGATCGCCGAGGCCAGCTACCTGCCGATCCTCATGATGACCGGCGACATGACGCCGGAAGCCAGGCAGGAGGCGCTGACCCGCGGCGCCAAGGACTTCGTCAGCAAGCCCTATCACTCCGACGAAGTGCTGCTCCGGATCCGGACACTGCTCGAGACGCGGTTCCTCTACTTTCAGGTCCAGAGTCAGAACCAGATTCTCGAAGCCAAGGTGCGCGAGCGCACCCGCGAGCTCGAGGCGGCGCAGGTCGAGATCATCGAACGTCTCGCGCGAGCCGCCGAGTTCCGCGACGACAATACCGGCCAGCACACCGAACGCGTGGGCCAGATGGCAGCGCTCCTCGCGCGCCAGCTGGGCCTGCCGGATCCGCAGGTGTCTCTCATCCGCCGCGCGGCGCCGCTGCACGACGTCGGCAAGATCGGGATTCCCGACGCGGTGCTGCTCAAGCTGGGCAAGCTGACGCTCGAAGAGTTCGAGCTCGTGAAGACGCACACGACGATCGGCGCACGGATCCTGTCTGGCAGCCGGTTCGGCGTGCTGCGGCTCGCCGAGGAAATCGCGTTCAGCCATCACGAGCGGTGGGACGGCAACGGCTACGTCGGCATCACCGGCGAGCAGATCCCGCTCGCCGGCCGCATCGTCGCCGTCGCGGACGTGTTCGACGCGCTGACGCAGAAGCGCCCCTACAAGGCCGCGTGGCCGATTGCCGAGGCGATCGCGGAAATCGAGCGGCAGCGCACGCGGCAGTTCGATCCGGAGATCGTCGATGCCTTCCTGCGCGTCATCGATCAGAAGCCGGACCTGGCACCACACGGAAATCAGTAATGCCATGAATGCTCATGAATGCCAGGAATGCCAAGAAGGGGGGATCGTGCGAGAAAGCCGCCGCATTCACACGCATGTAGCCCTTCGTGGCACTCATGAGGATTCGTGGCACTCATGAGCATTCGTGGCACTCATGAGCATTCATGGCATTCATGAGCATTCATGGCATTCATGGCATTCCGAGTAATCCCCTGATGCATATGCGCGCGGACGAGATCGCGGCGTGGCTGCGCGAGCGTGTCTCTGCAGCCGGCGCCCGGGGGCTGGTCGTCGGACTCAGCGGCGGGCTCGACTCCGCCGTGGTCGCGGGTCTCTGCCAGATGGCGACGCCGGACCTGACCATCGGCGTGCTCCTGCCGTGCCAGAGCGATCCGCAGGACGAAGCGGACGCTCGCCTCGTCGCCGAGCATTTCCGGCTGGCAACGCTCCGCGTCGATCTCGAGCCTGCCTACGAGCAGCTGACAGCCGACTTGCGGGCAGGCCTCACCAGGCTGGCTGCGGATCGGGAGCCGAACTCCTCGGCCTCGCGAGGCGGCCTGTCGTCGCCAGGAGTCGAGCCGGCGGCAATGCCGGCCGACGATCTGAAAGCGCGGGTGCCCTCCGCGAACCTGAAGCCTCGCCTGCGCATGAGCGCGCTGTATTTCGTCGCCAACTCGCTGAACTACCTCGTTGCGGGGACCAGCAATCGCTGCGAGCTGACCATCGGATACTTCACGAAGTACGGAGACGGCGGCGCCGACGTGCTGCCGATCGGACACCTGCTGAAGAGTGAAGTGCGAGCGCTGGCGCGCGATCTCGGAGTGCCGGAATTGATCGCCGAGAAGCCACCCTCCGCAGGCCTCCGGGCGGGCCAATCCGACGAGGAGGATATGGGCTTCACCTACGCCGATCTCGAGCGATATTTGACGCGCGGTCCGGACGGCGTGGCGCCGGCGCTGGCGTTGCGAATCGAGCGGCTAATCCGTCAGACCGACCACAAGCGCGCCATGCCGCCGATCCCGGGGGGCTGAAGCGGAGGAGGCCCGGGCGAAACGTCAACTCCCAACTCCCAACTCCCAACTCCCAACTCCCAACTTCCAACTTCCAACTACCAACTCCCAAGGCGCGAGGTTCGAACCAGCAGGATGAAAGGCGCTGTTCCGAGCTGGTTGGATCGACTTCCGTCCAGCTCCTTCGAGCCACGTGCCTTGGGAGTTGGGAATTGGAAGTTGGAAGTTGACGAAGTGTCAGGTGTCATTCCGAGCCGCGAACCCCGAGCCCCGAGCCGCGAACAGCGAACCAGCGAACCAGCGAACAGCGAACGACGAACAGCGGGAATTATCCGACCCCCACGCCCGCATTCAGCCCCGCGGGCGCAGGCACCTGCGGTTCCATCAGCGCGCGCGACTCGCCCGCGAGCCGCGCTCTCGCGTCGGCCACCGACTGGCGCACCAGCGGATCCGGCGAGGATTCGTACCGTCTCAGCTCCGGCGCGAGCGATCGCAGCTGGAGGGTGGCGACCGCGCCGATGGCGCACGACCGCAGCCAGGGATCGTCGCTCGCCAGCAATGTCGCGACTGCCTGCTGCGCGTTTTCGAGGGGTGCGCCAACGAGGCGGTTCGCGAGATCGATTCGCTCGGCGACGGTGACCTGCGAGTCGAGCACCGGCACGAGCACGTTCCACAATTCCGGCTCGAGCACGTTGTCGAGGAACTCCAGGGCGTTCGCGCGGACGGCCGGGTTCGACGAGCGCACTCCCACGTACGCGTCGTGCAGGCCTGTCTGCGGGAACAGCAGCGCCATCAGGCGAAAGATCCGCTCGAGCTCCTGCTCCATCGAGTGCCGCAACGCTTCCAGCACCGGGTCGTCTTCCTTGAGCTGCGCCTGCAGCGGCCCGAGCACCTGGTACGACCGGTAATGGCCGGCGATCTCGGCTGCCAGCAGCAGTTCGACGACCTTCGGATCGATGCGAATATCCGGACGCGCGGCGCGTAACTTGTTCAGCGACGCGATCACGCGATGCCTGACGGTGCCGTCCGCCTCGAGCAGGCTGTCGACGAGCGCGCGTTCCGCTTCGTCCGACCCGATGCGCAGGAGCACGGACGGCAGCTCGCGCCGCACTTCCACCGACACGTCGTCGGCGCGCAGCGCCGCGGAAAGCTGCGGGACGACGATGTCGCCGAGGCGCGCGAGGGCGTCGGCCGCCTCGTCCGCGAGCTCGCTGCGCCCGAGCGCATCGAGCAGCGACGGCACGAGCTCTTCACGGGGCGTGCGATCCGCCGCGCGAACGCCCTCCCTGGCCACCTCCACGTCCTCGTCCGCGATCAACCCGGGCAGCAGGTCGAGCAGGCCCGGCGCCCCGATCGCACCGATCAGTCGTGCGGCCTCGGCACGATCGCGCCGCCCTTCGGGACCGGGGGTTGCGGCCATGGCGTCGAGGATCACGCGCGCCGCCTCCAGGTTGTGCGATCGTCCCGGCGCCGCCAGGAACGCGGCCGTACCCGCGCGGATGGAGAAATCCTCGAAGTCGCCGAGCTGCTCGATCTGACGCAGCGGATCGATGCCGGATTCACGCGACAGGTACAGCAATGCCTCCGTTCGCACGCCGAGGTCGGGATCGCGCAGCATCGCGGGCACGCGTTCGGCGATGGCCGCATCTCCCGCGGCGCTCAGCAACGCGAGGGCGCGCCGCCGGATGTCGGCGTCCGGATGCGAGAGCAGGTCGCGCAGCGCAGGCTGCCAGCGCCGCGTGCGCTGCCCCTCGAGAAGGTCCAGCGCATATCTGATCTCCGAGGGATCCGATCCCGCCAGCTTCGCACGCAGCACATCGGCGGCAGTGCGCTCGGTCACCGCTCCGCTGCTCCGCTCGCTGTCGAGCCGGTGCCGATGGATGCTGTCCTGGATCGTGCGCACGTACTCGGTGCGCAGTCGCCAGGCGACCAGCAGCCAGATCGAGAGCGTGATCAGGTTGAGCGCCGCGGTGCCGCGGATCCCGACATGAAAGCCGGGCAGCATCAGGAAGCCTCCCGTCGCGAGCCCCAGCAGAACGGCGCCGACGGCGTCGGCCACGCGGTTGACGACAATGTCGATGGCGCTTTTCACCTGCGCGCGCCGGGCGTGGGAAATCGGCAGGTACAGCAGCTCGTAGGTGGCCTTGTCCACCGAGAACCGCAACCCCTGATCGAAGGCATTGGTCAACAGCACGGACCAGAACGCCGGCACCAGGGCGATGAACAGGTTGCCGGTCGACAGCGCGAGCGGCAATGCGAGGATAGTAGCCGCGACGCCAAAGGTACGGAGCAGGCGTCCGGTGATCAGCAGTTGCAGGAGGAAGCTGACGATCCCGAGCAGGAAGTTGAACGTGCCGAAGAAGCGCGTCAGGCTGTCGAGATCGCCGGCGAAGCGGATGTCGGCAATCACGTTCAACTGGAACGCGGTCCACTGCGTGGCGATGGCCGACAGGAAGACGAGCCCGGCGAGCAGGCGCAGATACGGGCTCGAGGCGATCTCGCGCCATGTCTCGAAGTACGGCCGCGCTGCCGGACTGCCGCGCCGGATCAGCCCCAAGCGCCGGATGCGATAGTTCGTGGCGGTCACAATCCCCGCGGCCACGAGGAGCAGGACCGCGAGCACCAGCATCAGGTTCACCGTGCCGCCCACCGGCTCGACCAGGAACCTCGCCAGGATGCCGCCCGAAATCGCGCCGAACGAAGCGCCGGATCCGATCAGCCCGAACAGCCGCTTGGCCTGGCGCGTGTCGAACAGCGAGTTGGCGAAGCTCCAGGCCTGCACCGGGGCGATCACCCCGTAGCAGTTGACCCAGATGAAGAAGAGCCCCGGCAGCAGCGCGAAGGGCCGGAAACGGAAGGCGTACCAGAACATGGCCGCGTTCACGCTGAAGAAGATCAGCGTGCCGACCGTGACGGTGCGCGCGCCGAAGCGCGCCGCAACGCGCGCGTAAACGGGCACGAACAGCGACAGCACCAGCGGAACGGCCGCGTACAGGTAGACGAGGGCGTACGGGCCGTACTCGCGCAGCACGAGCCCCTGGCGGATCGGCTTCGCGAGCAGGAACGACGCGACGACGACCGCGATATACAGGAATGTAAGGAGGACCGGCAGACCTTCGCCGGGCCTGACGTCCAGGAACCGGCGAAGCCGCTGGGTCATGGATAGCCGAGTTTACTTCAGGTGGCGCATCGCTTAGGCTGAGACACCTCCATGTCCTTTCAGCGCCTGCTCTCGCCCATCGTCGAACTTCGGAAGGACGAAGGCCTGACCGCCTTCATGATGTTCGCGTACTCGTTCCTGGCGATGGCGGCCTACAACGCGATCAAGCCCCTGACACGGTCCAAGTTCATCGCCGATCTGGGGGCCGACAACATTCCCTACGTGCTGCTGGCCTCGGGCTTCATCATCGGCGTGCTGATGACCGGCTACGCCTGGCTGATGGCGCGGCTGCCGCAGCGGTGGGGCCTTCCCGTCATCCAGATCGGCATGGCGGGTGTCCTTCTGGGCTTCTGGCTGTTGTTCCAGTCGGATGCCAGCTGGGTATCCGTGGCCTTTTACCTCATGGCGCAGATCCTCGGCGTGCTGCTCATCAGCCAGTTCTGGACCGTCGCCAATCTCGTTTACGACCCGCGGCAGGCCAAGCGGCTGTTCGGCTTCATCGGCGGCGGCGCTCCGCTCGGAGGCATCGCGGGCTCGGCGCTGGCGGCGATGGCGGAGCGGATCGGATCGACGAACCTGCTGCTCCCCAGCGCCGGCGGGATGCTGCTCTGCGCCGGCGTCGTCACGTATATCTCGGCACGGGAAAGATTCGAGGGGGTGGCCACGGCGGCCAGGGAGGAGAAAGGCGTCGGGCTGACCGAAGCGTTCACGCTCCTGCGCGAATCGAAGCACCTGCAGATCATCGCGCTCGTGATCAGCTTCGCGTCGGTCGGCGCCGCGATCATCGAACAGCAGCTGAACATGGCGGCGGCCGCGTCGAAGGGGGCGGACGCCACCGATTCGATCACGGCGTTCCTCGCGCAGGTGGCCCTCTGGACCTCGACCATCGGCTTTATCGTGCAGATCTGGCTCACGAGCAAGATTCACCGGTATCTCGGCATCGGGTTCGCGCTGCTCGTGCTGCCGATCAGCATGGGCAGCACGGCCACCGTCATGGTCATGAACGCGGCGCTCTGGGCGCCGGCGCTCGCGCGCGTGATCGATCAGTCACTGCGGTACACGGTCGACAAGACGACGCGCGAGATCCTGTTTCTGCCGCTCGCCCCCGACCTCAAGGTCAAGGCGAAGTCGTTCGTGGACGTCACCGTCGATCGCATGTCCAAGGCCGGCGGGGCGCTGCTCCTGCTTGTGCTCGTCCAGCCC
>JBOGIX010000854.1:0-2737 GCA_050744685.1 Vicinamibacterales bacterium
CGCGCCAGCACCATGCCGGGCAGCAGGTACCCGAGCGCGAGGCCGCCGAGCCCGAACATGATGTTCGGCTTCATCAGCACCGGCGTCGAGAAGAGCACGAACAATCCCAGCGCGAAGACGATGCGGATGCCGAAGAACACCGTGAGCGCTTCGTCCCGGCGGTAGCCTGCCTGCACCAGACGAAGCCGCAGCGTGCCGAGCTCCTTCGGAGACCGCGGTGCCTTCTCGCCCACGCGCTTGATGAGGCCGATCACCCCTTCGAATCGTGGCTTTTTTGCCTCATCGGGATCGGCGCCGCCGGCGATGAGCTCTTCGAGACGGCGATCGATCGCGCTGGCGCGGGCCGGCATGAACGCCATCGCCGCCGCCATGATGACCAGCGATCCGAACACGAACGCGAGCAGTGGCAGGAGCATCGTCACGCTACACCTCGATCTTGATGACCTGCTTGATCCACAGGTACCCAATTACCTGCATCACCATCGCGCCCATCAGCATCATCTGCCCCATGGGCTCGCGAAAGAGCAGGCCCATGTGCTCGGGATTGATGAACATGAGCGCGACACAGAGCACGGCGGGCAGGCCCAGGAGCACGTATCCGGTGAAGCGGCCGTGTGCGGTGTGCACGCGCACCTGCCGCAGAATCTTGAAACGCTCGCGCACTACGTGCGCCAGATTCTCCAGGATCTCGGCCAGGTTGCCGCCGGTCTCGCGCTGGATAAGGACCGCGGTGGCGAAGAAGCGCACGTCGAGGTGCGGCACGCGGTGCGTCAGGTTGTCGAGCGCGTCCTTCAGCGGCAGGCCGAAGTTCTGCTCGTCGAACGTCTTGCGGAACTCGGGGCCGACCGGCTCCGGCATCTCGTCGGCCACCATCTTGAGGCCGGTCGCGAACGCATGCCCGGCCTTCAGCGCGCGCGCGATCAAATCGAGCCCCTCGGGAAACTGCTCCTCGAACGCGCGCATGCGCCGGCCGCGCTTGAACTTGAGGAACACGAACGGCATCGCGAAGCCGATCGCGGCGCCGAGCGGCAGGCCCCAGCTCGCGCCGATGAAGAGGCTCGCGGCGAACACCATGAGCACGGCCAGGCCGATGGCGATCAGGCAGACGCCGCTGATGCTCGCCTTCACGCCCGATTGATCGATCCATCGCCCGAGGGCGGATCCACGGGTGGTGTTGCCGACCAGCCGGTCGAAGGACGGCATCGCGCCGTCGTGCATGACCTTCACGAGGCCCTTGGCCTCGGGCTGTTCGGGAGCATCCGGCGCCGCAGACAGCTCCTGGAGCCGCCGCTCCAGTGTGCGCTGCTGCAGCATCTGCGGCAGCTTCGAGATGGCGCCATAGCCGCCCAGGACGAGGGCGATGCCGAACACGAACGCCAGCAGGACGAGGATCATCCCCATCACCGCACCTCCGTGACGCCTTCGAACATGTCGGACGCGAGGTGGATGCCCGAGGCCTTGAGGCGCTCGCAGACTTTCGGGCGCACTCCGGTGGCGCGGAAGCGACCGATGACTCTGCCATCCTGCGTCAGGCCGACCTTCTCGAACGCGAAGATCTCCTGCATCGTGATGACGTCCCCTTCCATCCCGGTGATCTCCGAGATGCTCGTCACCTTGCGCGTGCCGTCGCTCATGCGCGACTGCTGGATGACGAGCTGGATGGCGGCGGCGATCTGCTGGCGCATGGCGCGCTCCGGCAGGTTCGTCGCACCCATCGCGATCATCGTCTCGATTCTCGACAGCGCGTCGCGCGGCGTATTGGCGTGGACGGTCGTGAGCGATCCGTCGTGGCCGGTGTTCATCGCCTGCAGCATGTCCAGCGCTTCCTCGCCGCGCGTTTCACCGACGACGATGCGGTCGGGGCGCATGCGGAGGGCGTTGATGAGCAGCTGGCGCTGGCGGATGGCGCCCTTGCCTTCGACGTTCGGCGGCCGCGTCTCGAGTCGCGCCACGTGCTCCTGGTGCAGCTGGAGTTCCGCGGCGTCCTCGATGGTGACGATGCGCTCGCGTTCCGAGATGAACCCCGACAGCACGTTGAGCAGCGTGGTCTTGCCGGCGCCGGTGCCGCCGCTGATCAGCATGTTCAGCTTCGACCGCACGCAGTGCTCGAGGAACTCGAGCATCGGCCGGGTCATCGACCGCAGCGTGACCAGGTCCTCGGCCTTCAGGCGCTCGGCCGGGAAACGGCGGATCGACAGTAACGGGCCGTCCACTGCCAGCGGCGGGATGATCGCGTTCACGCGCGAGCCGTCGGGCAACCGCGCGTCGACCATCGGCGAGCTGTCGTCCACGCGTCGCCCGACGCCGCTGACGATGCGATCGATGACGCGCAGCAGGTGCTTGTCGTCCTGGAAGGTCGTCGGGTGCCGTTCGAGCTTGCCGCCGCGCTCGACGTAGACGAACTTGTAGGTGTTCACCAGGATGTCGCTGACGCCCGGATCGCGCAGCAGCGGCTCGAGCGGCCCGAGGCCGAAGACCTCGTCGATCACGTCGCTCAGGAAGACCTCGCGCTCGGACATGCTGAGCGGCGTGCTTTCCTCGGCGAGGAGGTCGAACAGCAGCGTCCCGGGCCCGGCCGCGTTGAGCGCCGAGGCGACCTGGACGTTGCGCGGGCTGCGGCGGCTCGATCCGCTTCCGTGGGCGAAGAGCACGAGCGCGTCGGCCGCCGGCGGAAGCCGCAGATCGCCCGCCAGCTTCAGGCCGTGGGCCGGGATCGCGACGTCCGTGCGCTCGATCC
>JBOGIX010000855.1:0-8226 GCA_050744685.1 Vicinamibacterales bacterium
CGACCCGCTATGTGACGGGGAAGGTGCTGATGGTGGAGGCACCGAAGCTGCTCGAGTACAAGTTCGGCATGGGCGAGGGGACAGTGATGTCGAGGGTGAAGGTGGAGCTGACTCCGGAGACTGAGGCTGTGAAGGTTGTGGTCACGAACGATGAGTGGGCGGAGGACGATCCGGCGTATGCGCAGAACGCAGACGGTTGGCCGCGGATTCTTTCGCGATTGAAGACGCTCTTGGAGACGGGGAAGACATTTCGGCCGCATTGATGGGCGTGACCGCCAAACCTTGCGCCGTGCCCGCGGTCACGGCCACAGTAAGTGCCGCCCGGGGCTGCGGCGCAGTCGCGCCGCAGGCCGCACGACTCCCAGTACGTTTGACATCGACCGCCGTCTCGACTATGTAGATATGCATATATGAGCGACGCGACGCTCGGCTACACCGCGCTCTTCGTCCTCCAGGCGCTCGCGCAGGGGCACCGGTTTGGCTTCGACATCATGGAGGTCACCGGTCTGCCGAGCGGCACCGTGTATCCAGCGCTGCGCCGGCTCGAGTCGCTGGCGCTCGCCACCTCGGACTGGGAGAAGGACACCACCGCCCGCAGCCAGGCGCGCCCGCGGCGGCGCTACTACGAGCTCACCCCGGCGGGCCGACGCCATCTCGCCCACGCCGCCGCGCGGTTCCAGGCCGTGCAGCGCCTCTTTCCCGGACGGAGCACGACATGATCGCGTCGTTCCTCCATGCGCTCGTTCGTGCCCTCGCGTGGATCGCGCCGTCCCATGTCCGCGCACGCTGGCGCGAGGAGTGGCTCGCCGAGATCGATCACGTCCGCGCCACGCGCGGCCTGCGTGCGGCGCTGCGTCTTGTGCCGGGCGCGCTGCCGGATGCGCTGTCGTTGCGAAAAGTTGCTATGGCCTACCGCATTCCGGAGCGCCGATCCGCCGGACGCGCCTCCCGCGTGGGCTGGCTGGACTTCAAGCTCGGGCTGCGCATGCTCGTCAAATATCCAGGCCTCTCCCTGGTGGCGGTGCTGGGCATGGCGCTGGCGATTGCGATCGGCGCCGGCGCCTTCGCGTTCTTTTACTCGTTCATGAATCCGACGCTGCCGCTCGATGAAGGCGAGCGAGTGGTCGCGATCGAGAACTGGGATGCGGCCGCACGGAACCGCGAGAATCGCACCCTGCACGACTTCACGACCTGGCGACAGGAGCTGCAGTCGATCGCGGACGTGGGCGCCTACCGCGAGGTCACGCGCAACCTCGTGACGCCGGCTGGCAGGTCGGAACGCGTGCGGATCGCGGAGATGACGGCATCCGGTTTTCGGCTGTCGCGTGTGGCGCCACTGCTCGGCCGGCCTCTGATCGACGCGGACGAAAACGAGGGATCGCCGGCCGTCGTGGTGATCGGCTCCGGCTTGTGGAAGACGGCTTTCGACGGCGATTCCGCGATCCTGGGCCGCACCGTGCGCATCGGCGGTACCGCGCACGCCGTCGTCGGCGTCATGCCCGACGGGTTCGCGTTTCCGGTCAATCACGGCGTCTGGGTGCCTCTCCGGGCCGACCCGTCGGACTTCGAGCGCCGGCAGGGGCCGGCGATCAACGTATTCGGGCGGCTGGCGCCGGGCATCTCGTACGAAGCTGCGCAGGCGGAGCTGACCACCATCGGGTTGCGGACCGCGGCAGCGTTTCCGGCGACGAACGCACACCTGCGGCCCCGGCTTGCGCCGTACACCTCCCTGTGGTTTGGCGACGATATGGTGGGGTGGCACTTGCACGTCATGCAGATCCTCACGACGATGCTGCTCGTCGTGGTGTGCGTGAACGTCGCGAGCCTCGTCTACGCGCGTACGGCGAGCCGCGACGGCGAGATCGCCATCCGCAGCGCGCTCGGCGGCAGCCGCGGGCGCATCGTGACGCAGCTCTTCGTCGAGGCGCTGGTGCTCGCGGCGGTCGCGGCGATCGTCGGGCTCGCGACCGCGGAGCTTGCCCTCGTGAACGTCAAGGCGCTTTTCGAGCAGCTAGGCGGCGCACCGTTCTGGATGGGCGACGGACTGTCGGCCGGCGCTGTCTTCTACACCGCGGGGTTGGCCGTTCTCGGTGCGGCGATCGTCGGCGTGGTCCCTGCGCTGAAGGCGACGGGCCGCCGGCTGGAGCCGGGACTCCGCCAGGTGGGCGGCGCCACCGGGATGCGTCTGGGACACACCTGGACCACGCTGATCGTCTGTCAAGTAGCGCTCGCCGTTGCCGTCATGCCCGCGGCGTTCTCGATCGGCTGGCACGCGATCGGGTACCGCACGTTCGATGATGGTTTCGCGGCCGGAGAATTCCTGACGGCGCGAGTGTCGATGGATCGGGACGTCCCGCCGACGGCGGCAGCCGATGCCTACGAGCGGACGTTTGCCAGACAATTCGGCGCCAGGATCGAAGAGGTCGTGCAGCAGCTGCGCGCCGAACCCGGCGTGCTCGAGGTGACGTTCGCGTCCACGCTCCCGGGAGACGAGGTGACGACCCGCATCGACATCGACGACACGCCCGCGCGATCCGCGGTCAAAGTACGCGCCGGCTGGGTCGACCTCCGCTTCTTCGACGTCTTCGACATTCCGCTGCTGACGGGCAGGCGGTTCGGCCCGGCGGATCTCGACGGCGGCGCGGCGAGGCCGTTCGCCGCGCGGCGAGTGCCCACGATCTCGGGCAAGATCAGTCAGGCCGTGGGGTCGGGCAGCAGCGGCGCGCCCGCAGCGGTCGCCACCTCGAACGCAGTCGTCGTGAATCGCACATTTGCCCAGCAAGTCTTCGGCGACATCAACGTGCTCGGCCGTCGGCTCCGCTACGCAGACGGCCCGTCGGATCCCGACGCCTGGCTCGAGATCGTCGGCGTTGTGGGCGATTTTCCACCGGGCGCGGCGGAGCTCACGTCCGCGGACGCGCGCGTCTATCACCCGGTCGCGCCGGACCAGCTCTATCCGGCGACAGTCGCCATGCGCATCCGCCCGAATGCGGCGTCGCCGCTCGCCGGCCGCCTGCGCGAGATCGCCACGTCGCTCGATGCCACGCTGCAGGTCGGCAGCATCCTGTCGCTCGACCAGGTGCACGAACAGGAGCAGCGCCTCGTGCGTCTCGGCGCGAGCGCGTTCGGGGCGGTGACCCTGAGCGTCCTGCTGCTTTCCGCAGCGGGGATCTATGCGCTGACGTCGTTCACCGTTGCGTCACGCCGGCGCGAGATCGGGCTCCGAACGGCGCTCGGCGCCGAGCCACGCCGTATCGTCGCCGGGATCTTCTTGCGCGCGTTCCGCCAGCTGGCAATCGGAGTCGCCGCGGGACTTTGCCTGGCGGCGCTGATGTTCGAAGAGATCACCAACAGTGCCGTGACGTCAGGCCACGGCGCTGTCCTCCTGGTGCTCGTTGCCATCGTCATGACGACGGTCGGCCTCATCGCCGCGCTGGGGCCAGTGCGGCGCAGCCTGCGCATCGACCCCGCGGAGGCGCTGAAAGCGGAACAATAGTCTCTCGGTGCTCGGTACTCGGTACTCGGGGATTCGGGGGGCCTTGCCCGCCGTAGCCCCGCAGGCCATGTGCGGAGGTGGGTCGGGGCCCGGAGGCTCGGGATCGCCGCGAACAGCGACTCTTCGACAGACTCAGGGTCACTCCGAGCTTCGTCAACGGGGAGAACAGCGAATCGAACATGGCCGAGACCAAGGATCGCCGCAAGATGGCCCCAGGGCAAAAAAAGGCCGCCCGCCGTCGCCGCAAGATGGCCCCAGGGCAACAGGAGACCGCCCGCGGTGGCCGCAAGATGGCCCCAGGGCAACAGGAGGCCGCCCGCGGTCGCCGCAAGATGGCCCCAGGGCAACAAGAGGCCGCCCGCGAGGACAAGAATGCCGCCCGCGAGGACAAGAGTGCCTTTAAACACTGGATTGGCCCGGCGCTGCTCGATCGGCTGGGCGCCGAGCTAAGGCGCGCGCGGCCGGGCCTCCGCACGCAGCCGCTCACCGCATTGCACGCCGATCTCGAACCGCTGGAGCTGAAGGACCGTGTTCGCCTCGTCCGCGAGACGCTGCGGAAGATGCTGCCGCAGGACTACGAGCGGGCGCTCGCGGTCCTGCTTGATGCGTCGCGCGGCCCGTCGCTGAAGGGATTCGACCTCTGGCCGATCACCGAATTCGTGCAGACGTACGGCCTCGACTCCTTCGACGCTTCGATGGATGCGCTGCACGAGCTGACGCAACGATTCACCGCCGAGTTCACGCTCCGGCCATTCCTGACGCGTCATCCCGCCCGGACCCTCGCCGTCCTGCAGCGCTGGACGATGGATCCGAGCCATCACGTCAGGCGCGCGGCTTCCGAAGGGAGCCGGCCGCGGCTGCCGTGGGGAGAGCGCGTCGCCGTACTCATCGAGGATCCCGGTCCGGGATTGAACCTGCTCGAGGCGCTCAAGTTCGATCCCGAGATCTACGTGCGGCGAAGCGTCGCGAACCACCTGAACGACGTCTCGAAGGATCACCCGGACCGCGTGATCGAGACGTTACGGCGATGGCGGCGTGAGTGCCCGGCGGAACATGTGCGGCATCTCGAATGGATCGTGCGCCACGCGCTTCGCGGGCTGATCAAGCGAGGACATCCCGGGGCGCTCGCGCTGATCGGCGCCGCCCCGGCGCGCGTCCGTGCGAGCGCGCTGGTGCTCGGCAGGCCGCGGGTGCGCGTAGGCGATCACCTCGAGTTCGCCTTCACGCTCGTGTCCACGTCCGGCTCGGCGCAGAAGCTGGTCGTCGATTACGTGATCTCGTTCCTCACGGCGAGGGGCGCGCTGAGCCCGAAGGTCTTCAAGCTGAAAACCTTCGAGCTTCCGGCCGGCGGCCGTATTGCGCTGAGCAAGCGCCACGCGATGCGCCCGATCACCACACGCGTGTATTACCCGGGGGCGCACCACCTGGCAATCCAGGTGAACGGCGCAGCCGTGCTTCAGAGGCGCTGGCACCTCACGAGGGCGTGACCCCGGTGAGGGGACGCCCGTCAGTGCATCTGATCGATGAACGTTTCGACGGTCCGCGGCGCGATGCCAAATCGATCCGCGGACACCTTCCACTCCGGGAAGGGCGCCGACCGCGTGGCGGCGTAGAGCCCGAGCGTCATCAACCGGGCCGCGACCTCGTTGAAGGGGCGTACGACGTGCGGCAGGAGGCGCAGCGCCGGGACCGGCACGTGCCGTCGCTTCGCGCGCACGTTCAGCCGGCGTTCGACGAGCGCCACCAGATCGTTCTGGGACACGTTCGACGGCCCTCCGGCGTCGACCGCCTCGTTCACCACCTCGGGCCGTGAAAGGATCTTCACGGCGAAGGCCGCCACATCCTCCACCGCGATGTAGTTCGCCACGCTGTGGCCATCGCCGAAGATCGTGGCGACGCCCTTCTCGCGAATCCCTTTCCCCAAGATGTCATCGATCCACACGTCCATGAAGGCCGTTGGCCGCAGCATGACGCAGGGCACGCCGCTCCGGCGGATGGCGTCCTCGATGTACCACTTGAGCCGGAAGATATCGACCGGGCTGTCCTGCGAGACGCCCCGGTAGGAGGTGTAGATCAGGCGGCGGATGCGCATATTGCGTGCTGCGGCACAGAGGTTCTGGTAACCGGCAAGGTCGACACGCATCGGGCTGGTGGCGCCCTTGCCCATGTTGTTGTTGGCGGTGGCGACGATCTGATCGACGTCGCGGCAGGCCTCGGTCAACCTGGCCAGGTCGAGGAAGTCGACGGGGGCGATCTCCACCCCCGGCCCGAGCGCAGCGAGTGCGGTCCGGTCCCGGGCGGCGGCGCGGACGGTTGCGCCTGCGGCCACGAGATGGCGCACGATCGCGCGACCGAGCTGGCCCGTCGCGCCCACGACGAGCACTCGAGAGCCGTTCAACTGCAATTGCTCAGACATGCCATTGACGCGCGGTGATGGTTTGCTGCCAGAACGACTCTCGTCTCCCGACCGCTAGTTCGTCGAGCCCGCGGTCACTCGCTTACCTTCCGTGTCGTAGGTCTCAACCGGCCCGAAGCCCTTCAGCACCTCCGCCACTTTCGCCGGTTCGCCCACCGCGATGATCTGCAGCCGCGCCGGATCGAGGTACTTCTTCGCCGCCGCCTGCACCTGCGCCTGGGTGACCGCGGCGATCCGCTCCGGGTACTTGTCCCAGTAGTCGGCGGGCAGCTTGAACCGCCAGCTGGTGACGTAGTAGCCGATCATCTGCTGCGGGTTCTCGAGCGACAGCGCGAAGCTGCCGACCATCGCCCGCTTCTGATCGCGGAACTCCTTGTCGGCCACGGGCTGGTCCCTGAGCCGCGCGACCTCCGCGAGCAGGTCGCGCAGGGCGGCCTCGGTGACCTCGGACCGCACCTCGCTCGATGCCTGCCATGCACCGCGCCACTGGCCGGCGGCCAGGTTGCTGTAGGCGCCGTAGGTGTAGCCCTTCTCTTCACGCAGGATGATGAACAGCCGTCCGGTCGGGCCGCCGCCGATCACCTTGTTCATCACCTGGAGCACGTCGTAGTCCGGATCGAGCCGCGAGATCGCCGGGCTGCCCACCAGCAGGTTCGTCTGCACGGAGTTCGGCCGCGCCACGAACGACACTTTCGCCGTCCCCGGCGCCGGTGGATCCGCAGTCGAGGGCGCCGGGGTGCCGCGCTTCTTCCAGCTGCCCAGCCGCGCTTCGACCAGCTTGCGCGCCTCCGCCAGCGAGATGTCGCCGGCGATGGCGAGCGCCGCGTGATCCGGCACGTAGCGGGCCTGGTGGAAGTCGACCATGGCCTGCCTGGTCACCTTGTCCAGGTTGTCGGCCGTCAGGGAGATGCGTCCGGCCGGATGCGTGCCGTACATCACGCGGGCGAACATCTCCGCGCCGAGGAAGCCCGCAATCGATCGCTGCTGGAGCAGGCCCGCCCTCGTCCGCTGCTTGTAGCGCGCCAGCTCCTCGTCCGGGAACGACGGGTTCAGCAGCACGTCGCCGAAGATCTCGAACAGCCGGTCGGCGTGCTCCGTGAGGCACGATCCGAACACGTTGGCCTCGGTCGACGACATGCCGGTGCCGACGTTGAGCGTGGCGGCAATCGTCTCGAGCTGCTCCGACAGCTGCGCGGACGTCCGTGTGGCGGTGCCCTCGCGCATCATCGCCGACGTCACGCTCGCGACGCCGGGCAGATTCGCCGGATCGTAATAGCCGCCCGCACCAGGAATGATCAGCTGCGCGGTGATTCGAGGCACGCGCCGGTCCTCCAGCACGAGCAGCTGAAGGCCGTTTGCCAGCTTCGCTTCCTGCGGCCGCGGCAGCTTCACGCGCAGCAGCTCGTCGGAAACCGGCGCCTTGTTCTTCAGCACGACCGCCTTGCTGGACGGGGGCGCCATCGGCGCCTGCGGCCCCTGTCCGGTCGCGATGGTCGTGCCGCCGAGGCCGATGGTGAGGGCGATGGCGCCGAGTGTTCGCGTACGCATCACAGGCCTCCCTTGCTCGCGACCGCCGGCTTCGGGCTGGTGACGACCACCGTCCGGTTCTCGGCCGTCAGATACTTGCGCGCCACACGCTGGACATCCTCCGCGGTGACCGCGGCAATCTTCTCGGCGCGTGTGTTGATCAGGTTCGGATCGTCATGGAAAAGCGCGTACTGCGACAGGAGGATGGCGCGCGACAACGTGCTCTGCACGCTCGAGACGAACGAGCTCCGCGCCGCGGTGCGGGCCTTCTCCATTTCCCACGCGGCGATCGGACCCGTCTTGACCTTCTCGATTTCGTCGGCGATCGCACGTTCCAGGTCGGCCACGGGTTTGCCGGGCGCCGCCATCGCGTTCACGCGAAACAACCCGGTGCCGCGGCTCATGCCGGCGAAGGCTGACGCGTTGGCGGCGAGCTCCTTCTGGCGGACGACTTGTTCGTACAGGCGCGAGCTGCGGCCGCCGCCGAGCACGGTGCCGAGCACCGACAGCGCGTCCTCGTCCGGCGACATCGCCGGCGGAATCTTGAAGACGACGTCCAGGCGATCGAGGCGCGCGAGGGCATCGTTCAATGTCAGGCGCCGCTCCGCGGTCTGCGCGGGTTCGTTCATGTCCACCGCCGCAGGCGCCTGCTGCGGGGGGATCGCTTCGAAGTGCCTGCGGATCTTCGCCAGCGCCTCGTCCGCCTTCACGTCGCCGACGAGCGCGAGCACGGCGTTGTTCGGCGCGTAGTAGGTCTTGAAGAATTCGGCCACGTCCTCGACCGACG
>JBOGIX010000856.1:0-5322 GCA_050744685.1 Vicinamibacterales bacterium
GAGTTGGTCAGTGTCGAAGTGCTTCCTACCGGGTCCCATGTTCTGTGACACGGGCCCCACGCGAGTGTGCGCATGTCACGAGTCATCACGCTGATCCCCGGCGACGGCATCGGCCCGGAGGTCACCGAGTCGGTCGTCCGCATCTTCAAGGCCGGCGGCCTGGACATCGAGTGGGAGCGGTACGATGCTGGCGTGACGGCGTTCAAGCGCTTCAAGACGGCGCTGCCGATCGAGCTGCTCGATTCGATCAAGCGCAACAAGATCGCGCTGAAGGGGCCGGTGACGACGCCGATCGCCGAAGGGATGACCAGCGTGAACGTCGGGCTGCGCAAGTCGCTCGACCTCTATGCCAACCTGCGGCCGGTGCGAAACCTGCCGGGCGTGCGCAGCCGGTTCGAGAACGTCGACCTCGTCATCGTCCGCGAGAACACCGAGGACCTTTATTCCGGGCTCGAGCACGAGGTCGTGCCGGGCGTCGTCGAGAGCCTGAAGATCATCACCGAGCGGGCCTCGACGCGGATCGCGAAGTTCGCGTTCGATCACGTCAAAGCGCACGGCCGCACGCGCGTCACCGCCATCCACAAGGCAAACATCATGAAGCTCGGGGACGGCCTGTTCCTCGACAGCTGCCGCAAGGTCGCCCGCGAGCACATCGACGTCACCTACGACGAACGGATCGTCGACGCGGCGTGCATGCAGCTTGTCATGTTCCCGGAGAAGTTCGACGTGCTGCTGCTGCCCAACCTGTACGGCGACATCGTGTCGGATCTGTGCGCGGGCCTCGTCGGGGGGCTCGGCGTGGTACCCGGCGCCAACCTGGGCAGCGACTGCGCGGTGTTCGAGGCGGTGCACGGCAGCGCGCCAGACATCGCCAACAAGAACCTGGCGAACCCGTCGGCGCTGTTGCTGTCGGCGTTGATGATGCTCGATCATCTCGGCGAGCGCGACGCCTCGGAGCGGATTCGCGCGGCACTGACTCGCGTACTGACCGATGGCGCGACGCGTACACGGGATCTCGGGGGCACGGCCTCGACCACGGACTTCACCGATGCCATCTGCCGCGCGCTCCAGTCCGGCTCGGCGGCGTGACCGCGGTTCCGCCGAGGTCGCGCGCCGGCGGTCCGTCTGAACGCGTGATATATTCCTGACCGTGCTCCTTGACGAGATCACCCAGGCGGTGCTGGCGCGCGAGGACGTGGCGCGGTATCTCCGCGGGGGGCACGGCGCCTCCGAGCTCGACGCGCGCGAGCGGATCCATGCGTATCTCGACGAGCTCCGGACCACACAGCGGTATCCGATCTACCGCGCGCTGAAACATCCTCTCTATCCAATCCTCCGCAAGGTCGAGCGCGTCTACGAGCACGCGCGCATTGCCATCGACGCGACGCGGACCGGCCGTGTCATCTACATCTCGAATCACAAGAGTCACCTCGACTACCTGGTCGAGCCGCTCGCGCTCGAGGACAACGGCATCCGTCCGCCGGTGATCGCCGCCGGCATCAACCTGTTCGGCGGTCCGCTCGGTTTCCTGCACCGGCACGTGACCGGCGCGATTCCCATCCGGCGCAACACCAAGGACCCTGCATATCTCGTCACGCTCAAGGCCTACGTGGCGGAACTGCTCGGGCGTCACGACCTGATGTTCTACATCGAGGGAGGACGCAGCTACTCGGGCGAGCTCAAGGCGCCGAAGACGGGCCTGCTCCACGCCGCGCTGCAGGCAGAGCGGTCGGTGTCGATGATCGTGCCGATGGCCGTCGCCTACGATCTGGTGCTCGAGGACAGGATTCTCGCGCACCAGGCGACCAAGCGCCGCTCACGACCCTTCGCGCGCGAGGTTGCGGAAATGGTGCGCTACGCGGTCGGCTATCAAACGCGCGCCATCGTCACCTTCGGTGAGCCGATTCCCATGCAGGGGTACGACCCCGACGCACGCCGCGACGTCATGGCGCTCGCACACCTGATCCGCGACACCATCGGCCGGCTCTACAAGGTGCTGCCGACGGCGGTCGTCGCGTCGGCGATGCGGCCGGCCATCGCGCGCCGGGAGCTCGAGGCGCGGGCCCAGGCGATCATCGACACGCTCGCGCAGGCGGGCGCGAACCTGGATATCGCCTCCGGCAAGGAGGCCGTCGAGCAGGCGGCCGGACCTCTCGAGACCCGCAACATCATTCACGTCGAGCGCGGCGGACGGTTCCGCGTCCGCGAACGCACCGTGCTCCGCTATTACGCCCGCACCATCGATCATCTCCTGACCGGCTCTCCCCGCTCGCCCCGCACGCATTGATGGTGTCCGTGTCGAAGGCCGTTTTCCATGCCCTCGCCGCGAGCAAGGGCATGAAAACGTTGGCATCCAAATACGGGATGCGCCGCCCCGACAGCTTCGCCCGCCGGTTCGTCGCCGGCGAGACGCTCGCCGAAGCGGTCGCCGTGGCCCGGCGCATCGAGGCCGAGGGCAGGACGGTCACGCTCGACTTTCTCGGCGAGAGCGTCGCGTCGATGGCCGAGGCCGATCGCGCCACGCGCCTCTATATCGGCATCCTCCAGGAAGTCGCTGCCGCCGGCATCAGCCGTAACGTCTCGCTCAAGCTCACGCAACTCGGGCTGACCGTCGATCGCGCGACGTGCGTGGACAACCTGCGGCGGATCCTCGATCCCGCGACGACGCAAGAGTGCTTCGTCCGCATCGACATGGAGGATTCGCAGTACACGCAGGTCACGCTCGACGTCTTCGAGACGCTGTGGCAGCAGGGCTACCGCAACACCGGCATCGTTCTTCAGTCGTACCTGCCCCGGAGCCTGGAAGATGCGCGCCGCATGAACCAGCTCGGCGCACGCGTGCGTCTCGTCAAGGGCGCTTACAAGGAACCGCGAAGCGTCGCCTTCCAGTCGAAGGCGCAGGTGGACGACATGTTCGTTCAGATCATGAGGCTGTTGCTGGCCGAGGGCGCCTATCCGGCAATCGCGACGCACGACCCTGCGATGATCGACGCGACCAAGGCGTTCGCCGCCGAACGCGGCCTCCCCGCCGATCGGTACGAGCTCCAGATGCTTTACGGGATCCGGCGCGACCTCCAGCGGGCGCTCGTGGCGCAAGGCTACCGCGTGCGCGTGTATCTGCCCTTCGGGCACGAGTGGTTCCCCTATTTCATGCGGCGTCTCGGCGAGCGGCCGGCCAATGTCGGTTTCGTCCTGCGGAGCGTGGTCAAGGACCGCTGAACCGGGCACGTCAGACGCCTGGGTCTGACCCCCCACGGGCTCCGCCAGAGCACGATTGGCATCGGACCGTTTCCGCACACGAGCTATGGCGCTGGTTGCCCTCGTACGTAAACTTCAGTCTGCCTATTGGAATTGAGGTCAGCCGTAAATCCATTCCGCCGGATCGACTGGTCCAGCTTCAAATCCATAAGCTGTTTGATGTCAGTAGTTACGCCGCAAGCACAGGCGTGGCACAGCGATTGATATACGACTCCGCAAGACACGGAACGGCCCAGCCCCACTCCGCGTCCTAAGCGAGGGAGTCTCGAATCATGGTCACCAATTACCCCCAGCAGCTCACGGTAACCGCGGGCGTCGGCCGCGACGCCGCGGTCGCATTCGTCTCGCGCGCCGCCACGCGTCTCGGGCAGGTGCTGTGCGGGCTCACCGGCCACGACCCGGTCGTGCACTACGAGGGCAAGCGCGTGATGATGCGGTGCACGTCGTGCGGCCACGATACGCCCGGCTGGGAGATCAGCGAGCGCGGGCCGCGCCGCCGGTTCGAAGGCGATGCCCGGCGTCATGCCCTCGACCAGCCACGGCTGGTCCTGAAGAAGAGCGCCTGACTCTCCGTGCGGTCCTGATGCACCGCAAAGCCTCAGAGAGCTAGTGAAGAAATGTGTGGCTTCCGGCTTCAGCCGGAAGAATTCCCTGCGAATCTTCCGCCTGAAAGGCGGAAGCCACACCATTGGATTTGTTCACTGCTCAGCGGACAGCGGCGGACGACAGGGCGAGCAACGCGAGCACGTCGCGGCAGGCAATCACCTCCACGATATTGACGTATTCCTCGCGCCCATGCAGCCCGGCGCCGCCCGGGCCGAAGAGGACCGTGGGGATCCCTGCCGCGCCGAGCACCGCCGCGTCGGTCCAGAAGCTCATGCCCACCTTTTCCACCGGCAGGCCGCGCGAGGCAATCAGCTCGCCGAGATGATCCGGCAGGGCATGTCCGTCCGGCACTTCATACGCCGGACGCGCGAAGGTCAGGCGCGACTCTGCGTGGAACTCTTCGTCCGCTCGAGCGAGCGTTTCCAGAATGCGCGCGACCTCGTTGTGCGCTTCGTGCCCTGACTCTCCAGCCACCGTACGCCGCTCCATCTGCAGCATGCAGCGGGCCGGATAGCTGCTCAACTCCTGCCCGCCGCTGATGAGCGACGCGTGCAGCGATGCCGTGCCCATCAGGGGGTGCGGCGCACGCGATTGCAGCTCGCGATCGAGCGATTCGAGCCGAGTGAGCACGCGGCCCATCCTCAGGATCGCATCGCGTCCATCACCCGGCCTGCTGCCGTGCGCCGCGCGCCCGCGGGTCTCGACTTCGATCCAGGCAAATCCCTTGTGCGCGACGCCAATCTTCAGGTCGGTCGGTTCGGTGACGATGGCGAAGTCGGCCGTCCATTCGGTCACGAGCGCGTCGGCCCCGAGGCTGGCGTATTCCTCGTCGATGACCGCGGCGACGACGAGCCGGCCCGTGCTGAAGCCCCGATCGAGGGCAACCCGCACCGCGTCGATCATCGCCGCGAGCCCGGCCTTCATGTCCTGCGATCCGCGGCCGTACAGCCGATCGCCGTCGTGTCGCGGATCGAACGGCGCGGTCATGCCCTCGACGCCCACGGTGTCCATGTGGCCGCACAGCAGGATCGACGGTCCCTTCTCGCGGCCTTCGATCGTGCCAATCACGTTCGGCCGGCCCGGCGCGACCTCCTGAATCTGGACGTCCATCCCGATGCGGCGCATGTGGCTGGCGATCGACGACGCGATCGCGCCCTCGCCGGCCGCTCCCGGGACGAGCGACGGGTTGACCGAGTCGATGGCGATCAGCTCCCGCAGGAGCGAGATGCAGGGATCGTGAAGCATGTCCGGCCTGTATTATGCCTTGATGGATCCGAAGGGACGGGTCGCGGCGATCACCGGCGCGTCATCGGGGATCGGCCTTGCCATCGCCGAGCAGCTGGCCGCCGAAGGCGCAGCGGTCGTGCTTGGCGCGCGACGCGCCGACAGGCTCGAGCAGGCGATCGAGCGCATTCGGCGCACCGGTGCGCGGGCGGAAGCGGTGACGATGGACGTGAC
>JBOGIX010000857.1:0-3169 GCA_050744685.1 Vicinamibacterales bacterium
AGCTGGCGGCGGGATCGCTTTCCCGAAAGAACAGCGAGCCCGCTTCGACGTGCCTGACGCGGGCTGCCTGGCGGATGCTGGCGAGAGCGTCGGGTTCGAGCGCGGAGAAGAGTGCTACCGGCTTCGCGAAGGCATGTGCCTCTGTCACGGTCGGAGCATACCAGCAGCGGTCCGGGTAGAGGCGGGTCAGAAGTCGAGGGGGTTCTTGTGGCGCACATTTCGCCGCGCCGCCATCTCATCTCCGATCTCTTCGATCTGCATCCGATTGAGCGATCGCGCCGCCGCCGGAAACACTTCGTGGTCCTCGACCCTGATGTGCCGTTCGTACAACGCCTGCAGGCGTGTCAGGCGCTGGCGAAGCTGCTCGGTATCGGACGATGACAGGCGACCGTTCGCAAGCCACGTGCGAACGAGCTCGTCGACGGCCCCGTGGTGCGCTTCCGCTTCCTCGTGATCGTGTTCGAGCGTGTCCAGCGAGTCGAGCGCCGCCGCAAGGGCAGGGTCATCGAGGTTCCGCAGGCGCGGGAAGAGGCTGACTTCCTCGTCGGCGGTGTGCTTTGGCGCGGCGACGGCAAAATACCGGAGCGCGCCGTCGAGCGCGCTTCGATACTCGGCCGTCAGCGGCCCGCCAGCCGCGTCGGCCGCAACCGTGGCGAGCACCCGAAGAAAGTGCTCGATTCTCCGATGGCAGTCGCTCAGCAGGCCGAGGGGCTCATCGAAGCTGTGATCGACGCGTTGACCGATTTTTATGGGCATGGTGTGAATCCATCGTGAGGCGGCGCCGCGCTCTCGCACGAACGGGCCCCTACCCGATCTTGCCACGACAGCGACGGACGTTGTTTGCGCGGGCGCAAAGACGGCTGCTGAAAGGGGGCAGTACCACGTGCGCGGCAGTGCGTGTTTGCGGATGCGCAAAGACCGCTGCGCGGAAAAGCGCCACGATCCACGATAAGAAGGAGGGTAATTGATGAGCATGCCGGCAGGAGCCGCGGCATCCCACGAATGGAGCGCTACGACACGTCCAGAGTCAAACAGGGAAAGACCGCTCGCCGAGAGAATCCGCGGAGAGTTTCTCGAGATGCCCGGCCTGAAGTTGACGCAGGCTCAGGCCGCCAGAGTCTTCGGGCTGGACGCACGCCAGTCGAGGGTGCTCGACGACCTTCTGGACGAGGGCTTTCTCGTGCGCGACGGTCGAGGCGCGCTTCGGCGCCGGGACTCTTCCCCTGAGTGTGATTGACAGCGGCCCGCGACGGCTGCGCGACCGACATGCAGGCTCCCCGCCCGCGAGCGCTCGACGTCGATCGTCGATCGATCGATCAGGCGACGAGATATCGCTCGCGCAGGATGCGCACGTGATGGATGACGTGGCCCACCGTGAGATAGGCGAGCGCCCGCACGGTGAACGGGTTGTCGCTCGCGACGCCACGGCGTGACCACGCCGCGTCCGGCAGAGTCCTGAAGAAGTGCAGCGTCGCGGCGCGAACGTCGCGAAACTCGTCCACGTGACTGCGCCAGGGACGCGCGTCAGCGGACGACGCGGCGAGCGCGATGTCCGGATCGAAGCTGGGCAGCGGCGTCTCGAAGCCGCGCGCGTACCAGAACGCACGAAACACGAACAGCCGCTCGGTGTCGTTCAGGTGGCCGGCAACCTCCTTGATCGTCCACTTCCCCGGTGCGTACCTGGTGAGCGACTGCTCCTCGGTAATGCCCTGAAACAGCGAAAGGACGTCATGTGACTGCGACGCCATGGCCGCGCAGATGTCTCCGGGCGGCACCTGGTCGATGTACCCGAAGTAATACTCCGCCGCTTCACTTCGATCCGGCCGCACAGCCAGATCCATGGAGAGTCTCCTTTCTCGCCGGCGGCTCTTCCAATGAACAGCCTACGCCACGGCAGCGGCGAGCCATCGAGTTGACGATTATCGGACGACGCGGACGTTCCCTGGAGGGCGCGGACCGGTCATGGCAGCGGCAACGGAGTACGTGGCCGAGATCGGCCGGTGGTCCGAGATCGTGCCGGTGTTGTACACCTGCGCGGACCGCAGCGTCAGGCTCGAGGCTCCCTTGTACCGCCAGATGTAGTCGATCCGGCTGTTCCTCGTATTCCCCGCCGTATTTCCCGGATACGAAACCGCGGTACCGGCAGCCACCGCCACCGCCCACGCATCGTCCCAACCGGTTCTGAGCGGCGCCAGTTCCGCTGCACTGGCCCCGGCGTTGAAGTCTCCCATCAGAATACGATGTGCCGGCGCGGCTCCCGCCCAGGTCGTGAGCTCGAGGACCTGCGTCGTCCGCGTGGAAGCCGAGCCGTCGTCCAGGTGCGTCGAGAAGACGGCCACGGTGACATCGTTTACCGAGAGCGTTGCACGCGCCACCGACCGCATGGCGCTGAGCAGATGCTCGTCGCACGACTCGAGACGAATCCTGCTGAGGATGAGATTGCCCTGACCCCTCGCCGCGCCATTCCGCTGTGCGAAGCACCCGTACCATGCGGAACCCGTTCTCGATTCCAACGCCGCCTCGAGCAGGGCCGGCTCGTCGGCGTTGTTGTTGTAGCCATTGAGCCTCTCGACTTCGTTCAGCGACACGACATGGGGATTGATGTTCACGATCGAGTTCACGACGCGGTCGAGGTTGTTCGCGCCGCTCGTGTCCACGCCGTGGTGAATGTTCCAGTCCATCACCTTCAGAGTGGCCGCGGTCTGCGCTTGTAATGACACTCCTCGAAGGAAGGAGCCGGGAGGCAGCAGACACGTCGCCGCCAGGAGTGCGCAGGTGTGTGCAACCAGTCTCCGCGGGGGCATCGCGAGTCGGATGGAGGTCATTCGCATGCTGAAGTGTCGCGCGCGCGGCGCAACGCACGTCCGCGGCTGCGAGGACAGTGCCGGAGCGAAAGCCCTGCGTTCACCGGCAGAAGTTCGTCAGGATGCCGCCGAGCGATTACAAATCGGTCGCGGATGTCACAAGATCCGCCGTTGTCGCCGAACAGCGTCTGGCCAGCCCGGCGACTCGTGCACCAGGTCACGATCGCCTTCCCACAGCCGCACGCACGGCCGCGGCGCGGCGCGTGTCACCAGCACCGCGAATATCGCCGCCGCGTGCAGTATCAACGGTCGCCCCTGCGAATGCAAACCGGATCCTGCGGCGACACACGGAAGAGGCGGTGATC
>JBOGIX010000858.1:0-5312 GCA_050744685.1 Vicinamibacterales bacterium
CGTGCGAGGTGCTGATCGACGATCGCCCGGTTCCGTACGCGCGTGAGTTGTGGCTGCCGCTCATCTGGTTCCTGATCCGGTGATCCGCGCACGCGCATATGGCAGAACCCACGGATCTCCAGAAGGACCTCCTGGCGCTCACCGCCGACCTGAAGCGCCTGGAAGCGGAATACAACATGTTCTTCGCCGGCCGGCTGCCGCGTCCGCCGTGGGAGACCCGCGGCCGGGTCGAGGCGATGGTCAAGCGGCTCGATCGCGGGCGCATTTCCGGCACCGCCGATCGCTTCCGCTTCGAACAGCTCCAGACGCGCTTCCAGACGATGACGGACGTGTGGGATCGGGGGCAGCGGGCGCGCGAGGAAGGGCGGCCGGGACCGTTTGCCGCGCCGCCGCCGAAGAAGGCGCCGCATCGCGGCGAGCACGGCGACAGCAAGATCGTGCACATCACCGCGTTCAGCGATCCGATGCGCGAGATGGACAAGGTCCATGCGCTCTACGACTCGCTGATGGACGCCCGGCGGCAGCTTGGCGAGGACGTGGTGCCGTTCCACCGCTTCGCCGCGCTCGTCAAGGATCAGGTCACGAAACTGCGCGACTCGGGGACGTCGGAAGTGGCGTTCCGTGTGGCGGTGAAGAACGGGAAGGTGAACTTTACGGTGCGGGGACTGAAGGGCGGGGGAGCGTAACGACCGGAGACCGGAAGCGCCGGAGTGCGGCGCTCCCGATCCCGTTCGAGAACTTAGCTGACTTTCGTGACGTTGCCGGCTTGCGGGCCCTTTGGACCGTCAACGATCTCGAATTCCACCGCCTGGCCCTCCTCGAGTGTCCTGAACCCATTGCCCTGGACGGCCGAGAAGTGGACGAAGACATCACTGCCGCCGTCGCGCTCGATGAAACCGTAACCCTTTGCGTTGTTGAACCACTTGACCTTGCCTGTGATACGCATCGTACTTGTCTTCCTTGCAATGGTTGCGGCGCATGACGCCGCATGACACCTGTCCGCCACCCTCCCGTCGAACGGCCCGTGCAGCGGACATAAAAAAAGACCGCGAGTGCGCGGCCTCGGCTTACGACGCTGGCCCGCCCAGCGCCGGGGTAATACTAAGGTTACACAAACGAAATGTCAAGGAAAATCAGTGATATGCGGGCCATTCTGAGCGTTTCCGAGAAGACCGGCATCCTCGATCTCGCCCGTGGCCTGGCCGATCGCGGGGTCGAGCTCGTCTCCACCGGCGGCACCGCCAAAGCCTTGCAGCAGGCGGGGTTGCCGGTCGTCAGCGTGTCGGACGTGACGGGTTTCCCGGAGATGATGGACGGCCGCGTGAAGACCTTGCACCCGGCGGTGCACGCGGGAATCCTGGCGCGGCGCAGCCGGCCCGACGACCTCGCGGCGCTCGAGTCCCAGCGTATCCGGCCGGTCGATCTCGTGGTGGTCAACCTCTATCCATTCGCCGCGGCCGCCGCCCGGCTCGAAACGCCATTCGACGATCTCGTCGAGGAGATCGATATCGGCGGTCCCAGCCTGCTGCGTGCGGCGGCGAAGAACTTCCGCGACGTGCTGGTGGTGGTCGATCCGGGTGACTATGCGCGCGTGCTCGCGGAGCTCGCGCGGGACGGCGGCCCGTCGCTCGAGTTCCGCTTCGGCCTGATGCAGAAAGCGTTTCACCACACGGCGCAGTACGATTCGACGATTGCGCTCACGCTGTCGATGGTCGATGTCGCCGGCAGTGCGATGACGCGCCGGCCCGTGCCGATGACGCATGGCGAGCGAAAAACGCTGCGCTACGGCGAGAACCCCCACCAGAAGGCGCATTGGCAGCAGCTGCCGCCGGAGATCGGACGGATCTGGCGCGTGCACCAGGGGAAGGAGCTCTCGTACACCAACCTGCTCGATCTCGATGCCGCGGTCCGCATCGCCCTGGAGTTCAGCGAGCCCGCAGGGGTGGTGATCAAGCACACGAATCCGTGCGGGGTCGCCACCGGCGCCACCGCGGCGGAGGCCTACACGCGCGCGCGCGACGTCGATCCGCTGTCCGCCTTCGGCGGCATCGTCGCCATCAACCGCACGCTCGATGCCGCGGCGGCCGCGGCGCTGACCTCGACGTTCATCGAGGCGGTCATGGCGCCGGACGTGGCGGAGGAGGCGAAGGCGGTGCTGGCGGCCAAGGCCAACCTGAGGGTCGTGACCGCCGACTACGACATGCTCCGCACGCCGATCTCGAGCGTGGACGAGGAAGCCCGCAGCTTTCTCGGCGGCGTGCTGATCCAGGAGCGGGATCGCGTGCTCGAAGCGGCTGGCCCGTGGCCGAACGGCGACGAGCCGAAGGTGGTCAGCAGGCGCGCGCCGTCCCCGGATGAATGGGTCGCCCTGCGGTTCGCCTGGCGTGTGTGCGCGCACGTGAAATCGAACGCCGTGATCTTCACCACGAGCGATCGAACCATCGCCGTCGGCGCCGGGCAGATGAGCCGCGTCGATGCCGTGAAGGTCGCGGTCGCCAAGGCCGCGCCCGGAAGCCTGACCGGCTCGGTCGCGGCCTCCGACGCATTTTTCCCGTTCCGCGACGGCCTCGACGCCCTCGCCGCCGCGGGCGCCACCGCAGTCGTGCAGCCGGGCGGCTCGGTCCGTGACGCGGAGGTGATCGCCGCCGCCGACGAGCAGGGCCTCGCCATGGTGTTCACCGGAAAACGCCACTTCCGGCACTGAGGGCAGAAATGAACCGCGCCACGAACCTTGAACCGGACCTCGAACCTTGAACCCTGCACACTGAACCTTGAGCCGTCGTCTCCCCCTTGTCCTCCTCGCGTTAGCGATCGCGCCCTACTTTCTCGACCTTGATGGATCGTCGATCTGGGACGCGAATGAGGCGTTCTACGTCGAGACGCCGCGCGAGATGATGGAGCGGGGAGACTATGTCAGCCCGCAGTTCAACTACGAGCCGCGGCTGAACAAGCCGGTGCTGAGCTACTGGATCGTGGCCGGCTTCTATCACGTGTTGGGCATCTCTCCGGGCGTGCAGCGTATCCCGATTGCCATTGGCGCCGTCGTGATGATCGCGACGGCGTTCTTCCTGGCCTGGGCCGCGGCGGGCGAGCCCGGATCGGCGCAGAGCGAGACTGCTGCCGCGGCCTCGGCCCCCCGACGTTCCGACAGTGTGCGCGAGGGGCGAGCGACAGGCGACGAACACCGGTGGGCAGCGGCCGTGTGGGCCGCGCTCGGCCTGGCCATCACGCCGCGGCTGCTGATGTTCGCGCGCCGCATCTTCATCGACATCTATATCTCGATGTTCATGGGCGTCACCCTGTTGTTCTTCGCGCTCGCCGAACGGTACCCGGCGCGGCGCCGCGTATTCCTCCCGCTCATGTACGTCGCCGTGGGCCTCGGCGTGCTCACCAAAGGCCCGATCGCCATCGCCGTTCCCGGCCTGGTGTTCGCGCTCTACCTGGTTGTACACGGCGAACTGCGCCGTGTTCGCTCGATGATGGTGCCGGCCGGCGTGCTGATCGTGGCGGCGATCGTCGTGCCGTACTGCATCGCGTTGTATACGCGCGAAGGGTGGGGGCCGATCTCGTCGTTCATCCTCGGCGAGAACGTGGCGCGTTACACGGAAGGTCTGGGCGTCGATGCCGAGCGGCCCATCTGGTTCTATCTCCCCGTGATTTTCAGCGACGGATTCCCGTGGTCGCTGCTGCTGTTCGTCGCCGCCGCTGCATGGCTCGCCGACAGGCGGCGAGAGCCGCCCGCCGATGCTGCGCGCCGGATCCAGACGCTGTTGTGGCTGTGGATCGTGGCCATTGTCCTTTTCTTCACGGCGTCTGCCGCGAAGCAGGATCTGTACATTTTCCCGATCGTCCCCGCCGTCGCGGCGCTCGCGGGTGTGGCGCTGGCGCGCCGCCTGACGGCCGGTGTTCGCTGGACGGCCGTGGCCATCGGTGTGGTGGTCATGATCGCGGGGGCGGGCGTGGTATACCTCGTCGGGTCCCCGGCAAGCATCTATTCAATCGACGGTGCGCGACCGATGGGGCTGGCGGCCGTCTCCGGCGGCCTGGTCGTCGTCATCGCTGCGCTGGCCGGCCGCGCGCGCCTCGCGCTCGTCGGCGCCGCCGCCACCTTCATCGTGCTCGACTGGATCTTCGTGCTGCGCGTGCTCCCGGGCTTCGAGCGCTACAAGCCGGTGCCCGGTTTCGCGCGAACGCTGGCGTCGCGCCTGCACGAGGGAGACGAGGTCGTCACGTATGACGAGGCGCTGCCGAGCCTCGTCTTCTACCTCCGCCGGCACGTGGACCCTTACTTCGTGGCCGAGCAGGTGATCGAACGCTTCAACTCCGGCCGCACCGTCTACGCCGTGCTGTCGGCCACCAACTACCAGGAGCTCGCGCCGCACATCGGTTCGCCGACCTGCGTGATCGATCGCCGTCCGACCTTCGACGTGAAACTCAAGAACATGCTGTCGCAGCAGCCGCTGCCGGAACTGGTGTTAATTACGAACCAGTGTTCGGAATAGGAACTGGAAAACTGGAATTTGTTCCGGTCTTCACCGTCACGCTGCAATCGCACCAAGAGAAAACAGGAGCACGGGAGTAGGAGAGAAGATACTTTTGCTTCGGGCACCTCACAGCTGCCGCCGTTGAATACGTCAGTCTTCACTGTCACGCTGCGACTCGTACCAGATGAAGAAAGAAGCCTGGATGAGGCGACAACGGCCCGAGCCGCGCGCCCGAGCCGCTAGCTGCGAGACGTCCAGGAGCAAGGTTCTTTCTCCCCTACTCCCGTCCTCCTGTTTTCACTTGGTGCGATCGCAGCGTGACAGTGAAGACTGAACGTATTCCACGCGCTCCGAGCCCCCAATTCAGCCCCTAAGCTCCTCGACGGAGACCGTGGCGGGCCCGAACTTGCCGACCGCGATGCCGGCCGCGCGGTTTGCGAGGCGGGCGGCTTCGATCAGGCTGCCGCCGGCCGCCAGCCCGAGCGCCATCGTCCCGATCACCGTGTCGCCCGCGCCGGTGACGTCCGACACTTCGCGCGCTTCGGCGTCGAGGGCGGTGTCGCCGTCGGGCGTGTGGAGCCACATGCCGTGCTCGCCACGGGTGATGAGCACGTTGGCGCAGCCGGCGCGCTCGCGGAACCGCCGCGCCGCCTGGCGCGCCTCGTCGTCCGTGCGGATGCGCATGTGTGCGATCGCTTCGGCCTCGTGGTGGTTCGGTGTGACCAGCGTCGCCCCCGAATAGTAGTCGGCGTGCGGCACCTTGGGATCGATCAGCACCGGCACCGAGAGGGTGCGGCCGGCGGCGATCGCCGCGGCCGCGACGCCGCG
>JBOGIX010000859.1:0-3299 GCA_050744685.1 Vicinamibacterales bacterium
CTCCTGCTGCTCGCGGTTGGAGGCATCGAGCGCGCGCCGGCGGTCGGCGTCGAGCAGTGACGAGACGACTCCCACCGCGCGCGACGCGTCGTTCACATGCACGACGCTCTGCGCATAGCGCGGCGCGATCTTCACCGCGGTGTGCTGGCGGCTCGTGGTCGCCCCGCCGATCAGGAGCGGCAGCGTGAGCCCGCGGCGCTGCATCTCGGATGCCACGTGGGCCATCTCGTCGAGGCTCGGCGTGATCAGGCCGGAGAGCCCGACGATGTCGGCGCCCTCGGCCACCGCGGTGTCGAGAATGCGATCGACCGGCACCATCACGCCGAGATCGACGATCTCGTAGTTGTTGCAGCCGAGCACCACGCCGACGATGTTCTTGCCGATGTCGTGGACGTCTCCCTTGACCGTCGCCATCAGGATGCGGCCCTGAGCCGAAGGCGAGCCCAGGCGAAGCTTCTCATCCTCCATGTAAGGAAGGAGATAGGCCACCGCCTTCTTCATCGCGCGCGCACTCTTCACCACCTGCGGCAGGAACATCTTGCCGGCGCCGAACAGCTCGCCGACGATCTTCATGCCGTCCATCAGCGGGCCTTCGATGATGTGCAGCGGCTTCTCGTACTGCTGGCGCGCTTCTTCGACGTCCTGCTCGATGAAGTCGACCACGCCGTGCACCAGCGCATGACTCAGGCGCTGCTCGACGGAGGCCTCGCGCCAGGACAGGTCCGCCTCGCGCTTCTTGCCCGCGCCCTTGACCGTGTCGGCGAACTGCACGAGCCGCTCGGTGGCGTCGGGCCGCCGATTGAAGATGACGTCTTCGACGTGCTCGAGCAGGTCCTTCGGGATGTCCTCGTAGACGACGAGCTGCCCGGCGTTCACGATGCCCATGTCCATGCCCGCCTTGATCGCATGGAACAGGAACGCGGAGTGCATCGCCTCGCGGACGATCTCGTTGCCGCGGAACGAGAACGACAGGTTGCTGACCCCGCCGCTGATCTTCACGCCGGGGCAGGCGTCCTTGATGAGGCGCGTCGCCTCGATGAAGTTGACCGCGTAGTCGTTGTGCTCCTCGAGGCCGGTGGCGATCGCCAGGATGTTGGGATCGAAGATGATGTCGGTCGGGTCGAACCCCGCCTGCTCGGTCAGCAGCGTGTAGGCACGCTGGCAGATCTCGACCTTGCGCGCGATCGTGTCCGCCTGTCCCACCTCGTCGAACGCCATGACGACGACGCCGGCGCCGTAGCGGTTGACCAGCTTCGCCTTGTGCAGGAAGTCCGCTTCCCCTTCCTTGAGGCTGATCGAATTGACGACCCCCTTGCCCTGGACGCACTTCAGGCCGGCTTCGATCACGCTCCACTTCGAGCTGTCGACCACCACCGGCACGCGGGCGATCTCCGGCTCGGTGGCGATGTAGCTGAGGAACGTGGTCATCGCCTGCTCCGAGTCGAGCATGCCCTCGTCCATGTTGACGTCGATCATGTTGGCGCCGCCGCGCACCTGATCGGCCGCCACCCGCACGGCGTCGGCGAAGCTGCCGCTCTTGACGAGCCGGGCGAAGCGCGCCGATCCGGTGACGTTGGTGCGCTCGCCGATCATCTGGAAGTTGCTGTCGGGGCGGATCGTCAGCGTCTCGAGGCCGGAGAAGCGCGTCAGGCCGGGCGACGCCGACTGGTGGCTTCCGCCTTCAGGCGGAAGATCGGCGCCGGAACTCTTCCGGCTAAAGCCGGAAGCCACGGATCCATTCACAGGCCTCGACGACTCGTGGCTTCCGCCTTCAGGCGGAAGGCCGGCCGACGCCACCCACGAACCGACCGGCAATGGACGCGGCGGAATGCCTTCGATCGCCTTGCGTACGGCGGCGATGTGCTCCGGGGTCGTGCCGCAGCACCCGCCGACGTTGTTCGCGAAGCCGCTGCTGACGAAGTCCTTGAGCAGCGCGCCGGTCTCGTCCGGCAGCTCGTCATACTGGCCGAACGCGTTCGGCAGGCCGGCGTTCGGATAGCTGCTCACGTAGCATTCGGCCATGCGCGCGAGCTCCTCGAGGTAGGGGCGCATGTCGCGCGCCCCGAGCGCGCAGTTGATGCCGACGCTGAACGGTTTCGCGTGGCGGATCGACACGTAGAACGCGTCGAGCGTCTGGCCCGAGAGTGTTCGCCCGCTGCGATCGGTGACGGTTACCGAGATCATCAGCGGCAGCCGCACGCCGCGCTCTTCGAAGACGTTCTCGATCGCGAAGATCGCCGCCTTGGCGTTCAGGGTGTCGAAGATCGTCTCGAGCAGCAGCAGGTCGACGCCGCCGTCGAGCAGGCCGCGCACCTGTTCCTCGGAGGCCTCGCGCGCCTCGTCGAACGTCATGCCGCGGAAGGCCGGATCATTCACGTCGGGCGAGATCGACAGAGTGCGGTTCATCGGCCCGATCGAGCCCGCGGCAAAGCGCGGCTGATCTGGCGTCCTGGCCGTCCACTCGACGGCTGCCGCCTTGGCGAGGCGCGCCCCCTCGACGTTCAACTCGTAGACCAGCGATTCGAGCCCGTAGTCCGCCTGGGCGATGCGCGTGCTCGTGAAAGTGTTGGTTTCGATGATGTCGGCGCCCGCGGCGAGGTATTCGCCGTGAATGCTGCCGATGACGTCGGGCCGCGTGAGCACGAGCAGGTCGCTGTTGCCGCGCAGGTCGCGCGGGTGGTCGACGAACCGGTCGCCGCGGAAGTCGGCCTCCGTCAGCTTGTGTCGCTGGATCATCGTCCCCATGGCGCCGTCCAATACGAGGACACGCTGCTGAAGGATCTCGTGCAGCGCGTCGAAGACGCTGTCCGCGGTTCGCTGTCCGCTGTTCACTGTTCGGTGTTCGGGGTTCATGGACGGGCTGCTCATGGCTCGCTCTTATTTCCGCGCCGCGGCGGGCTTCACGCCGCTGGCGATGAGGACGGTGAATGGATCGCCGGTGCGCCGCGCGCCGACGGAAACGGCGACGTTCGACAGGCCGGCGTCTTTGAGCAGGCTCGCCAGCGCGGCGTTGGAGAAGCCCTGCCACTTGTCGCCGAGCCGCTCGCCGACCCACTCCTGCTGGTGCTCGCGCAGATCGAGGACGAGCACGCGGCCGCCGGGCACGACGATCCGCGCGGCTTCGGCGGCCGCACGCGCCGGGTCGGCGGCGTGGTGAAGCGCCTGCGACAGGATGGCGACGTCCACGGAGGCATCGCGGAGCGGCAGGCGTTCGATCTCGCCGCGCCGCCACGTGACGTTCGTGACCTTGCGCCGGCGCGCGAGCTCCCGCGCCCGCTGCAGCACGGCCTGCGATCGAT
>JBOGIX010000860.1:0-4825 GCA_050744685.1 Vicinamibacterales bacterium
GCGTAGATCGGCACGGTTGGCGCGAGCGCGCGCACCTCCTCGACCCGTGCCGAAAGCTCCCCGGCATCGGGGAGCACGTCCGCCTTGTTCAGGACGATCACCGGCGAGGCGCCGCTCTCCTGCGCCACCAACAGGTAGCGCTCCAGCCGTCGAGGGTTGAAGTTGTGGTCGAGGCCCCCGACCAGGAAGACCGTGTCGACGTTCGCCGCCACGACCTGCTCCTCGGTGACGTCACCGGCGGCCTTTCGCGAAAAACGGCTCCTGCGCGGCAGGACCGCCCGAATGCGGGCATCGCCGCCGGCAGGCGCCGCTTCGAGCGCCACCCAGTCTCCCACCGCCGGAAAGTCGGCGCGGCTCTCCGCACGGTGGCGCATCCGCCCGGCGACGCGGGCGAGCCACTCTCCTTGCGCGGTCCACACGCGGTAGATGTGCGTGTGCTCGAGGCTGACGCGGCCTGGCACGAGTCCCTGGTCGCGATACGCGGCGAAGGCCTCGTCGAGCGCGGCGGTCCAGCCAAGCGCCGCGAGATCCGAGGCGGTCATGCGTTCGGCGAAAACGGCCGCTGTGCCTGGAAGGGAACGCTCACTGATGCGCGTAGCGTACGCGTGCCGCGCCGAAATCTCAAATCGTCAGCTGCGCTCCGTGGCCAGCTGCCGCTTGGCCTCGGTCGACGCGGCGTCGGGACCGGCATGCGCCGAAGCGGTTTTCTCCAGGCCGCGCAGCACTTCGGCCACGCTCCACGCCTGCGCGATGCAGCCGCGAGGCGTGTAGGGATCCTCGGCATCGAAGATCTCGCTGATCGAGCCGACACACGCCTCGTTCAGATGACGATCGAACCCTTCGAGCAGCAGCCGCGCACCCGTGCGATCGTCCGGGTACACCTTCAGCCACGCGTCGAGGTAGGGGCCGATCAGCCAGCCCCACACGGTGCCCTGGTGATACGCCGCGTCGCGCGAGCGCAGGTCGCCGTAGTACTTGGGCTTGTAGGCCGGGTGGCGCGGCGCCAGCGAGCGCAGGCCGACAGGAGTGACCAGCCGGTCGCGTACCACAGTCAGCACGGACTCCCACTTCGCGCGTTCGAGCACCGGGTGCTCCAGCGATATTGCGAGCACCTGGTTCGGCCGGCACGCGTCGTCAACCGGCCGTTCCTCGCCGTCGATGACGTCGTAGAGGTAGCCGCCGGCGTCGAACCAGAAGCGGTCGTTGAAGGATCGATACGTGCGCTGCGCGTAGCCGGCGAGATCCATGTCGCGCGGAGCGCCGCCGAACTCCCGCGTCCACTCGTCGAGCAGCCGCAGGGCGTTGTACCAGAGCGCGTTGATTTCGACCGCCTTGCCTCGCCGCGGGGTAACGACCCAGTCGTCCACCTTGGCATCCATCCAGGTGAGCTGATAACCGGGCGCTCCCTGGCGCAGCAGCCCGTCGGACTCGTCGACGCCGATGCCGAACCGCGTGCCCCTGACGTGGTGGGAGATCACGCCGACGAGTTGCGGAATCAGCTCGGGCAGCAGCTGCGTATCGCCGGTCACCCGCACGTAGCGATGGATGGCCTGAAAGAGCCACAGCGTCGCATCGGCCGTGTGATACAGGCCCTCGCGCGCGCCGTCGGGAAACATGTTCGGGATGAGCCCGTCGCGGATGTAGTGCGCGAACGTCTTCAGGATGTAAGCCGCCTCGCGATAACGCCGGGTGGTGAGGGTCAGCCCTTCCAGGCTGATCATGGTGTCGCGTCCCCAGTCGGTGAACCAGTGATACCCGGCGATGACCGTGCGGACATGCTCGCCTGCGGCACGCGCGCGGGCGGTCTCGTCTGCGCGTCCCATGGGCGTGATGATGAACTGATCGGCCGCGAGGATCAGCTCCGCCGACAGCGGATCGTCGGATACGGGCGCGGCGATCTCGAGCAGCCGCAGCCGACGATCGCGCTCCGCATGTGACGCCGCCTCTGGCGTGAGCGCGTCGATCGCCTCCCAGGCTTCCGTGGACGCCACGAGCGTGACGTCGTGCTCCGCGTGCAGGTCGGCGCGGAAGTACCCGGGACTCCACAACGAGCCGACCGACGTGTAGCCGCGGCGCCGCTCCATATCGTACGGGACCTCCGCGGCGCCCTTCTCGTCCAGGGTCAGCGCCGCGCGATCGCCGTGGAGCAGAAGTCGCAGGGGCGGAACGTCGGCGCCTTCGACCTCATACCGCCCCTCGAACGCGGTGAGCGTATAGCTCGGACACCTGACCTGATCGACCGGGTCTTCATAGCCCCGGAACTGCACCGACGGCCGCAGCGCAATCCGGATCGGGCCCTCTCCCTCGAGCAGCCGATACGTGACGTGCACCGTGTTCTGGCCGTAGGGCATCAGCAATCGTTTCTCGATCACGATCCCCGGCAATTCGTACCGCCACACCGGCAGCCCGAGCTCGACGCGGAATTCCACCAGGTGTTCGGACCGATCGAGGATGTTGGGACCAGCGACTTCGTCTTCGTCGCCGAGCCAGACGACCTGGCGATCCGGGAGCCGCACGCGCTCGAGCAGATGGTTCAGCATCACCACGCGTCCGAGTGGCGCGGGCAGGGACGCGACGAGCAGGCCGTGATAGCGCCGGGTCACCAGACCGCCTACGGTGCCCGAGGCGTAGCCGCCAAGTCCATTGGCGACGATCCATTCGCGGCGCGGCGCGGCCTCGTCACCGTCCAGCCAGTCGTGCGGGCGCGAAATGATGCGCAGGGTGGTGGCGTCGTTGTTTGGCCTCGCGGCGCGGCCTGTTGCTGCCCGGGGGCTATCTTGCGGCTTCGCGGCGCGGCCTGTTGCCGCCTCAGGAGCATCTTGCGGCTGCATCGTCATTGTGCTGGCCTCGCGGCGCCGAGTCCGTTATTGCCCGGGGCCATTCTGGGGGTCTTCATGTCCTGCGGCCTCTTCGCGCCTGGGGGCGATCGTCTTCCTCGTCCTCGATCGGGCCGGGCGCCGATTTCAGCAGGATGGCGGATTCGCCGGCGACATGAAACCGGGTGTGCGGGCGAATCGGCGCGGTACCGGCGCCGCCGTAGCACCGGGATTCGCTGCTCCACTGCAGTGTCCAGCGGCTTCCGGCCGGCGGCGCGAGGAGCGGCTCCGGCATCGGCACCAGGTCGATGTCGCAGCCGAGGTTCACCACGAGAAGGCGATCGCCGTCCTCCTGCCCCTGGTAGCGGAGGACGAACGCTTCCGCGGCGATCACGGCCCCGTCGGGCCGCAGGTGCGCCACTCGCTGCAGCACCGCGTCCTCGCGCCGGAGCCACAACAGATCACGATGCAGCGCGTACACCTCGGCATGGCGATGCCGTTCGGAGAGATCGATCTTGCTGCGGGTGTATGTCTCACGATCCCCGGGAAACGCGAGCCTGGAGCTCACGTCGGGATCGGTGATGCTGGGAAACTGGCTCAGGAACTCGCGCCGGCCGTCGGTGATGGCCCCCTGCAGCTCTGCCTTGTGATCGGCGAAATACAGGAACGGCGCCGAGGCGCCGAATTCCTGTCCCTGGAAGAGCATCGGTGTGGCCGGCCCGAGGAGCAGCAGCGCCGTGAGCGCGCGCAGCCGTCCCGGTGCGGCCGACCGATGCAGCCGATGGCCGAACGCCGTGTTCGCGACCTGATCGTGATTCTCCAGGTAGGCGACGAACGCATGTGGCCGCAGATCGAGCGCCGGCGTTCCGCGGCGCTTCTTCTGCCAGTGATACCACTGCCCCTGATACAGGTAGCCGTACTTCGCGCAGGAGATGAACTCCTGCGGCGAGCCCCTGTAGTCGGTGTAGTAGGCCTCGCGTTTCCCGGTCAGCGCCACGACGGCGGCGTGATGATAGTCGTCGTTCCAGAGGGCATCGAGCCCGTACCCACCCGCGTCGGCGCTGCGCACGAGTCGCGTCTCCTGCGGCTCGTTTTCGCCGACGATGAATACACGCCGCGCACCGGCCGCGGCGCGCGCCGCGCGAACCATCGCCGCGATGGCGTGCTCGGGTGAGGCGTCGTGCATGTCCTGCGTGGCGTCGAGGCGAAGGCCGTCGAAGTGAAACTCGTCGATCCAGTAGGCGGCGTTCTCGACGAAGAAATTGCGCGCGCCCGCGGGCCCTTCGAAGTTGATCGCGCGCCCCCAATCGTTCTTGTACTTGTCGGTGAAGTAATCGGGAGAAAAGTCTTCGAGGAAATTGCCGTCCGGCCCGACGTGGTTGTAGACCACGTCCAGGATCACGCCAAGTCCGAGCGCGTGCGCCGTGTCGACGAGCGCGCGGAGATCGTCGGGCGTGCCATACAGGCGGCTCGGCGCGTAAAGATCCACGCCGTCGTATCCCCAGCCAAAACTTCCGGCGAAGTCCGCGAGCGGCATCATCTCGATGACGGTGATGCCGAGCCCGGCGAGGTATTCGAGCTCGGCGGCCGCAGACCGGAAGGTGCCCTCGGCCGTGAACGTTCCCACGTGCATCTCGTAGAGGACCTGCCCCTCGGGCCCGGTGCCGGCCCAGTCCCGATCCGTCCAGGGAAACGCACGTGCATCGACGACCATGGAAGGACCATGCGGGCCATCGGGCTGAAACCGCGAGGCCGGATCGGGACGGAGGAGCGCTCCGTCGAGCCGAAGCCAGTAGCGATCTCCACTCGTCAAGCCGTCCGCCTGGCCGCTGTGATACCCGTCAGGTTCGGGCGACAGACGCCACGCCCGCTCGGCTCCGGGCCGCCCGCTCGCGCAAACGACCTCGACGAGCGACCGTCGAGGGGCCCACACGCGCACGTGCGTGGAGCCGTCCGGCTGGATCTCCGCGCCAGCCGACAGACGTCGCTGGCTGGCAGCGGGCATCGGG
>JBOGIX010000861.1:0-2516 GCA_050744685.1 Vicinamibacterales bacterium
CGCGATCCCCTGCCGTAGCGTCTGGATCGTCGCCGGCGCCCCGGTGAACAGCTCCTCAGGGAACCGAGCGGCGTGCTTCAGCATGTCGGCGTAGATGACGTCGCTCTGATACAGGTTCAATCCGAGCCCGGCCAGATACTGCAGTCGCAGGTTGCGGTCGCGATTGATCACCGCGTCGCTCATCCACGGGTTGAGATCGGGCCGCTTGCCCGCATACGTCGAGAATAGGTCAGTCGCCGACATCATGCCGATCTCCGCGAGTGATTGCGCCATGCGCGCGTACTCCGGGCTCCGCAGCCGCTGATCGATCGCGTCGACATCGATCGTCACCGGATCGGCCGTGCCCATCAGGACCAGGTCGTACCCGGCGCCGTTCTGCGTGTTCCCCCACACCACCCCGTTCGGGAAGGCTTCGAGGAACGTCGCGATCTCGCTCTTCACTGCCGCCGGGTTGCTCTCATAGAGCTGCACGAACAGTGTGACGACGCCGCCCGGATTCAGGTGTTCCTTCACCTCCTCGAAGAACTCGCGCGTGTAGAGCATCGCGGCGCCCTTGACCCAGGGGTCGAGCGGATCCGACGTGATCGCGTCGAACTTCTCGTCGGTCGTCATCAGGAAATGCCGCGCATCGTCCAGGACTACGCGGGTCTTGGGATTGCGGATGACGTCGAAATTGTGCTCGGCGAAGTAGGTGGAGACGACCCGCGGCACGAGCGGCTCGATCTCCGCAATGGTCAGCTGCTCCAGCCGAGGCTCGATCGAGACCGCGCCTGCCGTGACGCCGGCGCCGCAGCCGATGACGAGCACGCGCTTCGGGTCCTTCGGAATGAGCGTCGTCATGTGACCGAGCATGCGCTGCAGGCGCATGTCCTGCGGCTCGCTCGACGCCTGCACTTTCCCGGCGTTGTGATAGTTGAGGACGCCGTTCGACAGGCGCGTCACCGCGACCGACGCGTTCCAGCCTTCTCCCATGTAGATGACGTCTGCCTGGCCGAGGCGGCTGGCGGCGTAGCGGCCGTAGGCGACGAGGATCGCCGGCACGGGCTGGACCATGCGCGCCAGCCAGGCCGCGAGCATTGCGGCGGCGACGATGAGCAGCGTGCCGCCGAGCCGCATGCGGCCGCGTGCGGGGACGCCCTCGGCGCCGGCCTCGTTCGCATCCGCGCTGGCGGCGTCGAGCGCGATGAGCGACGCCATCACCGACAGCACGATCAGCAGCTGCTGCGCGCGCTGGCTGCCCACCCACACGACGAGCAGCAGGCTGGCGGTGAGCGAACCCAGGATGGCGCCGACGGTGTTCGCGGCGTAGACACCGCCGACCAGCCGCGCGGGATCCTGGCGGCCGTTGGCGATCGATGCAAGCGCGAGCGGGAAGCTCGCGCCCCACAGGATCGCGGCAGGCAATACCGCCCACAGCGTGCGCACCACGTCGAGCTGGAACGTGAACCACGGGCTGCTCGACATCGACGGATCGATCGGCCAGTACGGCAGCGACTGCGTCAGCATGTACGACGCCCACCAGATGGCACCCGCGAGCATCATCTGCACCCACGCGAGCGCGAGGCGCGGCCGCGGGATGTTGCGCGAGATGGCAGACCCGATGCTGCTGCCGATGCCGAGCCCGAGCAGGAAGACCGCGAGGATCAGCGAGAACGTGTAGACGGTGCCGCCGTACAACAGCGAGAGAATTCGTGTCCAGATCACCTCGGAGGCGAGCGCGGTCAAGCCCGAGATGGCGATGGTGACGTAGATCGCCCAGGTGCCACGCTCGCGCACCGCCGGCGCCGCCTCCTCCGCGACCGCCTCGTACGGCGTCAGCCTGGCGAGGGTAAGTGCGACGCCGGCAACCAGGACGTTGAGGGCGACAGCAGCAAACGTGGCCACCGCCATGTCGTGGACGCGCAGCAGGTAGAATCCCGCGCTCAGGCTGCCGAGCACCGCGCCGGCGATGTTGCCGCCGTAGAAGAAACCGAGCCACGCGACCCCTTCCGGCGTGGTGCGCACCCAGCGTGCCATGGCCGGCAGCGTCGCCCCCATCAGCAACGTCGGCGGCAGCAGGCAGAGCGCCGCCGCGAGACCCCGCAGCAGGATGCCGACCGTGCCGCTGCCCGCGATCGACGTGTAGACGCTCGTCAGCGCCGGCATGAGGAACAGCACCAGGATGCCGACGAACGCGATGCCGAGCTCGAGAAACGCGTAGACCCTGAGCGGATGATGCCGGGCCGCGATGTAGCGCGGCAGCAGGAAACTCCCGAGGCACATGCCGCCCATGAACGTGCCGAGCAACACGCCCAGGGACACGGCCGACGAGCCTATCGTGAGCTGGAGCAGCTGGAACCAGACGACCTCGTAAATGAGCGCCGCGCATCCGCTGCCCACGAAGAGCAGCAACAGCACGGGGAGCCATTGTTCGGTCGGTGAAACGTCTGTCGTGCCCGTGTCGACGGTCTGCTCCATAATTTTTTCGTCCCTTACCCCTTGCCCCTACCGACCCGTCCCTGCCAGCACTTCCGCCA
>JBOGIX010000862.1:0-2474 GCA_050744685.1 Vicinamibacterales bacterium
CGCCCGTGCGCGCCTAGAACCTCGGCCCGGTCGCGAGTCCAGAGCCAGGAGACCGCGGACAGCGGACAGCGAGGAGATGATCAGCGATCCAGCGCACGCGCGATGCGGCGTGCAAGCGGATCGTCGAATAACGTGTCTATCGGCCTCGGCAGCGCCAGCCTCCAGTTCGGCCACTCGTCGTTGGTCGCGGGCATGTTCGGCCGCTCCTCCACCACCATCGCATCGTCGAGCGTGGCGGTCAGGATCCGCGACGGCGCCTTTGCCAGTGATTCGTGTATGCGACCCACGAGCTCGGGAAGCGGCGTCCGCACCGAGGCCCGGGTCAAGCGGCGCACGCGTGCCTTGATCTCGCGTGTACCGTCCGCGTTTGGCGACAGTCCCAGCTCCTTCTGCACTTCGAGATCGCTCTCGGTCCAGAGCCCGGCGATCGTTGGCAGATCGTGGGTGGTGACGGCCGCCAGCGCATCCTCCGGGTAGCGCGATGGCGACGTCTTCTCGAACCAGACCAGGCGGTACGACATGACGTGGCGCGACGCGAGGGCGTCGCGCACGTGTTCTTCGACGGTGCCCAGATCTTCGCCGACGATGACCGCCTTTGCCCGCTGGCTCTCGAGCGCGACGATGGCGAGGAGGGGGTCGCCGTTGCCGCGGACGTAGGCGCCGTCTTCCGGGTCCATGCCCTCGGGAATCCAGAACAGCCGGAAGAGGCCCATGACGTGATCGATGCGCAGCCCGCCGGCATGCCGCAGGCAGGCGCGGATCGTCTGCACGAACGGTTCGTATCCCGCGGTCTCGAGCTTCTCGGGCACGAAGGGCGGCAGGCCCCAGTTCTGCCCCTTGGTGTTGAACTCGTCGGGTGGCGCGCCCACGCTGATGCCGCGGGCGAGCACGTCCTGGAACGCCCAGCCGTCGGCCCCCTGGGCGTCGAACCCGATTGGCAGGTCCTGCATCACCGGCATCTCGTTCGAGGCGCGGGCGACCTGACGATCGAGCTGGTACTGCAGCCATTGATGGAAGCGGATGCGGTCCCGCGCCTGCGGCTCGCTCGCGAAACGCGCGATGGCCGGGGATGCCGGGTGCCTGTACTCCGCCGGCCACGCCTCGTAGCCGGCGCCGAACCTTTCCGCCAGCACGCAGAATCGCGCGAACTCCTCGAGTCCGGCCTGTTCGCGGACGAAACGCTCGAAGCGCGCATCGCGCCGGCGGCGTGCGGTCTTCCAGATGGCGGCAAGCGCCTCGTTCTTCAGCGCGAACACCGCGTCCCGATCGATCAATCGATCGCGGTTGAGGTGCCGGCCGCGGCGGTTCCAGTCCGCGAGCGCGCCGGACTCGCGGGCGCCGTCCACTTCCTCGACGCACAGATAGATCGGGCTGCGGAAGCGGCGGCTGGACGGAAAGTATGGGCTGGCCTGCTGCGGCAGCGTCGGTGCGGGCGCCGCGAGCGGGTTGATGAGGGCGATGCCCGCACCCTGCCGCGCGGCCCATCGTCCGAGACGGCGGAGATCGCCAAGATCGCCGATCCCCCAGCTCCGGCGCGAGCGCGCCGCATAGAGTTGAATCGCCCAGCCCCACGTGCGAAAGCTCTCCGGCATGAAGCAGGTCGCCGGAGCGACGATCAGGCGGGACGGAGACGCGCGGCGACGCTGGATGCGGTGATAGCCGGCAGGCAGACCGCGCGGCAGCCGCCGATCGACCGACAGGGACGTGCCATCTTCCAGCACGAGCTCGGCGCGGCCGACCTCCAGCATCTCGCCTTCGATGGCCACCATCGCGCCGCTTTCGCGTCGCCTTGGTGATGGCGGCGCGGCTCTCTCGATAGCCCGGATCGTCGCACGCGACGGACGATGACGCTTGCCGAGCGCGTCGACGTACTCCTTCTGAATGGCAATCATTCCTGGCGGCAGGGACCGGACGGCTCAGAACACACGACGCAAGAGCGACAGCGACCAGGGCTCGACCTTGATTCTGGCGCGAGGCTGCAACTCGGCCACTGTGCGCTCCTCGTCCATCGCGTCGGCGTCATCGGGCGTCTCCAGGAGCTCCACCCACTTGTCCCCCCATTTCGCCTCGGGCAGCGTGAACTCGATCGGTTCGTGGCTCGCGTTGAACATCGCGTAGAAACTTTCGTCGAGCACACGCTCGCCGCGCTCGTTCGGCGTCGGGATGGCACGCCCGTTGAGGAACACGCCGAGCGATTTCGCGAATCCGGCCTGCCAGTCCTCCTCGGACATCTCGGAGCCGGCGGGCGTGAACCATCCGATGTCGCTGACGTTGGTGCCGTGGATCGGGCGCCCCTGGAACCAGCGGCGGCGGCAGAACACGGGATGCCGATGCCGTAACCGGATGAGACGTCGCGTGAACTGCAGGAGATCCTGATCGGCGTTGTCCCAGTCGTACCAGGAGATCTCGTTGTCCTGGCAGTAGGCGTTGTTGTTCCCCCGCTGCGTCCGACCTGCCTCGTCGCCGCCGAGCAG
>JBOGIX010000863.1:0-4351 GCA_050744685.1 Vicinamibacterales bacterium
TTGAACTGCTCGGCCATCGCCTGCGACGAGATGGTCTTGACGCCGGCGTGCTCGAGCGCGGTGAGGCAGCGGAGGTACACCGACAGCCGGTTGGTGGTGAGCTCCGACACGGGCTCGAGCGCCTCCCTGGCAGTGGCGATGTTCGAGGGCTTGTTCGCCTTCTTCACAAGCCGTCGATTCTACCAAGGGGCGGCACGCGCCGTCAGCCGCCTACGCGCTGAGACTGCGGTCGCTTCGGCGCGCCAGGGCTCCCTGCGCGCTGGTACCACGGTCGCTTCGGCGCGGCGCCCGCGCACCTGCGCTAGAATCGGCCCCACATGGCGCACACATCCACGGCCCAGGTCCCACCCACTCCCGTCCGAAGCGGTTTTCAGCCTTACGTCTCGGCCGCGCAGTCGCCGGCGGAGTTCACCCTGAAGGCGATCCTGCTCGGCGCCGTCTTCGGCCTGATCTTCGGCGCCTCGACCGTCTATCTCGGGCTGCGCGCCGGCTTGACCGTGAGCGCGTCGATTCCCATCGCCGTGCTGGCGATCTCCGTCCTCAAGCGGCTTGGAGGGTCGACGATCCTGGAAAACAACATCGTGCAGACGATCGGCTCGGCGGGTGAGTCCGTCGCCGCCGGCGTGGTCTTCACGATTCCGGCGCTCATCTTCTTTGGCGAGCGGGGCCAGAGCTACTTCAGCTACTTCCAGATCACGATGCTCGCCTTCGCCGGCGGCATCCTGGGCGTCCTGATGATGGTGCCGCTCCGGCGCGCGCTCATCGTCAAGGAGCACGGCGTGCTGCCCTACCCGGAAGGCACGGCGTGCGCCGACGTGCTGGTGGCCGGCGAGCGCGGCGGCGCGCTCGCAAAAACCGTGTTCATGGGGCTGGGCGTCGGCGCCGTGTGGAAGGCGATGTCCTGGATCGTCCAGGTGTTCCCCACCGCGATCGGGCGCTCCATCGCGCGCACCGGCGTCTTTCCGAACGCGACGTTGAACGTCGACATTTCGCCGGAATACATGGGCGTGGGCTACGTCATCGGCCCGCGGATCGCCGGCGTGATGTTCGCCGGCGGGGTGCTCTCGTGGCTGGTGCTGCTGCCGCTCCTCAGCATTCTCGGCAACTACTTGACCGTACCGTTTCCGCCGGTGCCGGCAAGCGGGCTCCGGATCGATCAGATGACGCCGAACCAGCTGTGGAGCGCCTACATCCGCTACACGGGCGCGGGCGCCGTGCTCGCCGCCGGCCTCATCACCCTCGCGCGCACCATCCCCACCATCGTCTCCTCGTTCCGCGACAGCATCCGCGACTTCAGCGCAAAAGGCGCCGGCGCGGGCGGCCGGACGCGCACCGAGCGCGACATGCCCATGAGCATCGTCCTCGTCGGCACCGTCCTGCTGGCGGCGTTCCTGGCGCTGGCGCCGGCCATGCCGACGCAGGGCAACTTCCTGGTCTCGCTGCTGGTCATCGTCTTCGGGTTCTTCTTCGTCACCGTGTCGTCCCGCATCGTCGGCCTGATCGGGTCCTCTTCCAACCCCGTGTCGGGGATGACCATCGCGACGCTGATCCTGACCTGCACGATCTTCGTGGCGCTCGGCTGGACCGGCGAGTGGTACTCACCGGTCGCCCTGTGCGTAGGCGCGGTGGTGTGCATCGCGGCGGCGAATGCCGGCGCGACCTCTCAGGACCTGAAGACCGGTTACATCGTGGGCGCGACGCCGATCTACCAGCAGTACGGGCTCGTCATCGGCGTCCTCGTGTCGGCGCTGATCATCGGCTACACGACGCTCTACCTGCACGGGGTCATGACCATCGGCTCCGACGCGCTGCCCGCGCCGCAAGCCACGCTGATGGCCACGATCATCAAGGGCCTTTTGAGCCAGAACCTGCCGTGGGGGCTGGTGCTCGTCGGCGTGTTCATCGCCGTCACGCTCGAGCTGTGCGGCATCCACTCGCTGTCGTTCGCGGTCGGGTCGTACCTGCCGATCGCCACGACCGCGCCGATCTTCGCGGGCGGCCTCGTGCGCGCCTACGTCGAGAGGAAAACGGGCACGGCGGAGGAATCGGAAGTCGGATCGGGCACGCTCTTCAGCTCCGGCCTGATCGCCGGCGGGTCGCTGGCCGGGATCCTCTATGCGGTGCTGTTCGGACAAGGCATCATCCCGGAAGCGGATGGCGCCGACGCGCTCGCCCCGATCGCGTTTCTGCACGACGGCACGGGCGGGCTCGTCGCTGGCGGCCTGATCTTCGCGGCGCTCGGGTTCGTGCTCTCGAAAGTAGGACAGCGGAAGCTGAAATAATCACGTCAACTGCCAACTCCCAACGAATCTGTTTACCGGGGTCGATGCGTGATTGGTTCGGGCCGTGTCGTGGCTGCTACCGGGCCCACGGCTTGCGCGTCGCGCCTCACGACGATGCAACGATGCGACGATGCAACGACACGACGCAGTCGGAGGCACGAACGCCGTGCCGTCAGCCGCGGGGCCGGAACGAACGATAGTACCGGAGAGAATAGCCGGGCCACGCCCTGACGCCGGTGGCGCGCAACGTTCGGGGGAGCTGGGTGAAAGGCGGGCCACCGAGCTAGTGGCCGCGACCTTCACCTAGATCGCTCGCGCCCCGTGTCTTGGGAGTTGGGAGTTGGAGGTTGGGAGTTAGCGTCCCTGCGCTCCCCGTCCATCGCCGCTTCACCATGCGGATGATCCAGGCCGCGAAGATGATCATCAGCACCACACCGATGATGACGATGACCGCGGCCACGAGCGGATACTTCAGCGTGATGAATCCGAGGGTGAGCACGAAGATGTCCTCGGTGATGCTGAGGATCCAGTTGGAGAACGGCTCCGGGCTCGCGTTGGCGGCAACACGCGTGCTGGCCTTTGTGAAGTGGGTGCCTGCCGCCAGGCTCCCGCCGAGCAGCGCGACAAGGCCTTCGACCGCGGGGCTCGCCTCGCCGAGCGTCCCGACCGCCACGAGCGCGCCGCCAATCGGACGAATCACGGTGTGCACGGCGTCCCACGCCGAATCGACCCACGGCACCTTGTCGGCGAAGAACTCGACGATGTAGAGGACGATGGCCGCGCCGATGACGAGGTCGCTGTCGAAGACGCGATACTGCTCGGGCAGCGACACCCAGCCGTACCGCGAGGCCAGACCGACGATCGCCACCGTGGCGTAGAGGTTGATGCCGGCGGCGAAGGAGAATCCGAGCGTTCGTCCGAGTGCGGTAAGTCCCTCGAGCATGGTTCTATTTCTCCTCGCCGGCTGCCCCGTCTGCGGACTTAGTCAGTGCTTCAACAGCCGTTCCACCTCGGACCGTACGAGGCCGATCAGCTGGTCGCGCTGGTCGATGGCGAGCCCGGCCGTTTCGACCGGCGGGCCGAACGCCACGCGGACGTGGACCGGCTGAATCCATGGGCTGCCCTTCCGCATCGCCGCGCGTGCGCCCTTGATCGCCACCGGCACGATGGGTGCCTGCGCCTTGAGGGCCATGATGAAGCCCCCCTTCTTGAACGGCAGCAGCTCCCCCGTCCGGCTGCGCGTGCCCTCGGGAAAAATCAGGAACGAGTTGCCCTCGCGCAGCGCCGCCGCGGCCCGATCGATGGCCGGCAGGCTCTGTTCCGGGTTCCCGCGCTGGAGCGGCACGAAACCCGCCAGGTCGAACGCCTTGGTGAGGATCGGCAGCTTCCGCAGTTCAGCCTTATAGAGAATACGTAATTTCGGGAACAGCCGACTGAGCGCGTCGAACAGGATCGGCGGCTCGACATTGCTGGCGTGATTCACGGCGTAGACGGCGGCACGGTCGGCCCGCACATGCTCGGTGCCGTCGACGGTGTAGTGGATCCCGCTGAGGAACAGTCCCAGGCGTACGCCGAGGAGCCCAACCCGGTAGAGGATCGCGGGGCTGCCGATGAGAAGGGCCAACAGCACGAAAGGAGGCCCGACGAGCAGCACGTAGAGCGAGACGGCGAGGTAGGTGACAATCGAGCGGAACGCAGCAATCACGGGGGAGATGATACGAAAAAAGGGCCGAAGCCTTGCGGCTGCGGCCCTCGAACGTTGGTGGAGACGGGAGGAAACGCGGCTACGATGCCCGTGCCGTGCGGCGCGCGGTGACGCGCGTGGCCGGCGCCGGCGTGGCCTTGGCCGCCTTGGCGCGCGCGATGGAGCGATTCTTCATCGTGAAGCAGCGCTCGAGCGCCCGATCGACCTTTTCCTCGATGTCGGTGTTCTTTTCGCGAGCGACTTCGGAAATCTCGGAGATGACCAGGAACTTTGCGCGATCGAGCATGCGCTTCTCGCGGAACGAGAGGTTCTTCGAGCGGGCGAGGAACGTGAGGCTCTTGAGCACCTCGACCACGTCGTAGAT
>JBOGIX010000864.1:0-5582 GCA_050744685.1 Vicinamibacterales bacterium
TGAGCACCTTGCCTTCGTTGCCGCTGCCGGCCCAGATCGTGCCGTCCGGCGCCGCGACGATCGACCAGAGGAACGGGGCGGAGGTCTCGGCGACGAGCGATGCCGACGGTCCGAGAAAGACGCGGCCATCGCTGTCGATCGAGAGGTCCTCGACCTCACCCTCGAGGAAATCCTGCTGGCTCGACACCGTCCAGAATGTGGGGCTCGCGGCCAGCAGCGCGGCCGACAGCGCGGAGACGAGAATCGCCATCGGCGCCACGCGGCGCATCACACGGAAGCAAGTCGTCATTGCGGTTATCGCGCCTCGAGATTGATCGTCAGCACTCGGGACCCGCTCACGGCGGCGTCCGTCGCGATCTCCCATTCGCCGAGCGGCGCGCTGCGAATGGGCGTGAAGCTGCCGCCGTTGCGGTCCGCCTCGAGCACCGCGAGCACCGACGGCGGGAGCGCCGTCATGGCTTCGCCGTTGACGACCGCGCCCGGGCGGCCGGCGAGAAGCCTGACGTAGATGCGGTTGTTGCGGCGGGTGTCGTTGAGCACGCGCACGAGCTGATCGATGGTCTGTGGCTGGAGCGACCCGCGCAGCTCGCGTTGTTCGATCGCGTTCAGCTGCCGGCCGTCGCTCACGAGCACGCTGAGCTCGCGCGGCGCGTGCGCGGGGATCTCGAGTGGCACGGTGGAGATCTTCTCTTCGCCGCGGTAGCTGCGCGTGAGCACCTTCAGCTGCACCGTGCGGCCGGCGCGCGGGCGGATGTCGTCGAGCCACACGCGCTCGATCGTGGCGGTCCGCGGCGTTTCAGTGGCGGTCACCGCGACGTTCAGCCCTTCGACCGTGACCGCCTTGATGTTGTTTCCGAGCATCATCGTCAAGGGAGCGGCCACGGCCTGAGACGCGCCGAGAATCGGGTTGTCCGAGGCGTAGACGTCTTCGAGGGTGAGCGCCGGGTGCCCCGTCAGGCGCGCTTCGCTCTTGACGGCGATCGTCGCCGCGCCGTACTGGCGTTCGTACGCGCCGAGCGTATTGAACATCGCCACGTACGCGAGAAGCGGCGTGAAGAGCTGATCGTTGACGAGCTCCAGCTTCACCACCCGCGTGATCGGCTGGGTTCCCGACTCGCGCGCCGAGCGCAGCGTAATGGTCATCGGCACCAGCGCCGGTCCGGTCCCCAGCGTCCCCGCGATCGCCGTCGCCCGATCCTGCTGCATCGTCCCGATCGTCTCGCCGAGCGAGGAGATCTTGAACGAGTTCATGAGGCTCGGCAGCATCGTGAAGACGTGCGCGCGGGTGAGCGGGAACTCGGCGGGGCCGAGATTGTAGAAGGGATGGCCGAACGCGTAGACGCGGTTGCCGTCGATGTGCGTGACCGTGCCGGTGGCGCCCATTTCGAGGTCGCCGCCAATGAGCGACACGCCGATCGCGTCCCCTTCGCGAAGCGGACCGGTGGGCTTCGGCACGGTCGAGGACGCCGTCCCCGTGATGACAGGGGAGAAGCCCGACTCGCGGAAGGCGCCCGAGAGCAGGTCGGCGATCTCCGGCTCGAAGCCGCCCATCAGAAGCGGCGTGGCGATCGGCCGCATCATCGCGCCGAGCTGCGCGCCGGCGGCTGCGGGGATCCCGATGCCCTGGACGTCGGCCGGCCGCTGCGCGAACGGCGTGAGGCGGCCGTAGGTCGCGGTGAGCGCCGCCGCGAGGCTTTCGCGCGTGATCGGCATCTCGAGCCGCACCCGCTCGGCCGTGCGTGTCCGCGGCGTCGACGTCGCGTCTTTCATTTCCGCGATCGGCGTGATGCCGGCAATCGGTTCCTTCGAGAACGCGCCAATCGAGTAGGAGACGGCGCCAATGAGGCGGCCGTCGACATAGACCGGGCTCCCGCTCATGCCCTGGGCCACGCCGGTGCTGGCGAGCGGCCCACCCTCCAGGCGGGCAAGGATCAAATCGCGCCTGGGGCCCTGCACGTTGCGAAGCACCCCCAGGATATGCACCTTGAAGTCCTGAAGTTCGGCCCCTTCGAAGACCGTCCGCCCCACGCCGACCATCCCCGGACGTATCTCGTCGACGGGCATCAGGGGTGTGGTGGCGCGCGGCACTGTGCCGATACAGGCCGCGAGAGCGAGGGCTACCGCCGCGGTTTTCACCTTCATGTGCATTTGGACGTGGAAAGGGGCGCTTTGGGACGGCAGATGCCGCCTCATTCCGTTATAGAGAGCAACCGGTTGCAGGTCAAGGAGAAAGGTGTTATCGTTGCCGGACTTTGCGCACCTCGTTTACCCCCTTCTGCGTCGGCTGTCCCGGGACGTTCGCGTCCTATTGGTGGCGGCGCAGCTTTGCTGGGGGGGCACACCGCTAGCCATCAAGGCGCGCGGACTGGCATTCAAGAGCCTCCCCAGCTTCGGCTGGGGAGGCTTTTTTCGTTTATAGGCTGGCCCGCGAAGCGGGCCGGCAAGCCCGAAGGGCGTCGCGTCTATGACAGAACCACAACTCTGCGTCGCGGTCACCGGAGCCACGATGGACGAGATCCGCCGGGCCCGTGACGCGGCCGAAGGGGCCGACCTGGTCGAGATGCGGCTCGACACGGTCGACCGTCCCGACGTCGCCGCCGCGCTCGACGGCCGGCGGCGGCCGGTCATCGTGACGTGTCGTGCGTCCTGGGAGGGGGGCCATTTCAAGGGATCCGAGGAGGAGCGGCAGCGGATCCTCGAACAAGCCGTGACGCTCGGCGCCGAGTTCGTGGACGTGGAGGCACGCGCGGCGTTCGCCCCGGACCTGATCCGGGCACGGCGCGGCCGCGGCGTGGTCTTGTCGTCGCACTACTTCGACGGGATGCCCGCCGAGCTGTCGGATCGCTGGCGCGCGCTGAACTCCACGGGCGCGGAAGTGCCGAAGCTGGCGGTGGCGGTGAGCAGCCTTGCTGAAACCTTGCAGGTGATGGCGCTCGCGGGCAAACCGTCTGTCGACGAAGCTGGCAGCGCGAATGGCCACGTGCTCATCGCGATGGGGGAGGCGGGGGTCACGAGCCGCGTGCTCGCCTCGCGCATCGGCAATCGATGGACCTATGCCGGTCACGCGGTCGCGCCCGGCCAATGTTCGCCCGGGCGGCTGTTGAAGGAGTATCGCTTCCGCGAGCTGCGTCCCGACGCTGCGGTGTACGGCGTTGTGGGAAATCCGGTCAGCCACTCGCGATCGCCGGCCATGCACAACGCCGGCTTCGCGCACTTCGGCATCAACGCGGTGTACCTGCCGCTGGAGGCGGCCGACGCGCCGGATTTCGTGCACTTCGCGCGGGCGATGCGCCTTGCGGGCGCCAGCATCACGGCGCCGTTCAAGGTGGCCCTGATGCACGACGTCGACGAGCTGGAGCCGCTTGCCCGGCGCGTTGGCGCGATCAACACGCTGGTCGTTCGCGACGGCAGGTGGTTCGGCGCGAACACCGACGTCCATGGGTTCTCCGCGCCGCTCGCACGGCGCATGAACGTCAAGGGCGTGCGGGCGTCGATCATCGGCGCCGGCGGCGCGGCGCGTGCGGTCGCCGTCGCGCTCTCCGACATGGGTGCCTCGGTCACTGTCTGTGCCAGGAGGGCCGACGCCGCCCGCGACATCGCCGGACTGGCCGGCGGCCACGTCGGCGAGTTCCCGCCGCGCGCCGGAAGCTGGGACGTGCTCGTGAACACGGCGCCGGCCGGTCACTCCGCCGAGACCGAGAGCCCGATCGCCGGGGCGGCGCTCGACGGCGAGATCGTGTTCGACCTCATTTATGCGCCCGCGAACACGCGGCTGCTCGCGGACGCGCGCGCCGCCGGGTGCATGACCATCGGAGGACTGGAGATGCTCGTCGCGCAGGCCGAGCGCCAGTTCGAGCTCTGGACGGGCCACGCCCCTCCGCCAGGGCTCTTCCAGAGTGCGGCGGAGCAGACGCAGACATGAAGCAGACGACGTTCGAAGAGTTCGTGGAGCTGGCCCGCCGCGGCACGTTCGTGCCGGTGGTGAAGGAAATCATGGCCGACCTGCTCACGCCGGTCTCGGCCTTCCTCAAGATCGCCGAGCACTCCGATTACGCCTTCCTGTTCGAGAGCGTCGAGGGGGGCGAGCGCGTCGCGCGCTACTCCTTCCTCGGCAAGGATCCGTTCCTCGTGCTGAAGGCGCGCGGCGGGCGCACGGTGCTCGATCGGTCCGGCACACAGACCGAAAGCGACGAACCGTTCGTCGACGTCTTGCGGCGTTTGATGGCCGAGTTCCGCGCCCCGTACGTCCCCGGCCTGCCGCGTTTCACGGGAGGCGCCGTCGGCTTCATCGGCTACGACGCGGCGCCGGTGTTCGAGTCGGCGCTCGGGCAGGCGTGGCAGGGCGCGACCTGGTCCTCCGGGCCCGCCGAAGACGATGCGGGGTTCATGCTGTTCGACACGGTGCTGGTGTTCGATCACGTGAAGCATCGGATCCTGATCGTCGCCAACGCGCGCATCGCCGCCGACGAGGATCTGCAGGCGCTCTATCAGTTCGCCTGCGCGAAGATCCAGTTTCTCGAGCGCGAGCTCGAGCGCAGCCTGTCGCAGGCCGAGCCGGGCGCGCGCCCGGCGCCCGAGGTCCGCGCGAACCAGCCCAGGGAGCGGTTCGAAGCGGGCGTGCGGACGATCAAAGAGCACATCGCCGCCGGCGACATCTACCAGGGCGTGTTGTCGCAGCGCTTCGAGGCGGACATCACGGCTGATTCGTTCACCGTGTACCGCGCCCTGCGGCACGTCAATCCGTCGCCCTACATGTACTACGTCCGGCTCGGCGGCCTCGCCATCGTCGGGTCGTCCCCCGAGATGCTGGTGCGGGTCGAAGGCCGGCGCGTCGAAACGCATCCCATTGCCGGCACGCGCCCGCGCGGCGCCACCGACGAGGACGACCTGCGGCTCGCCGAGGAATTGAAGCGCAACGAGAAGGAACGCGCGGAACACGTGATGCTGGTCGACCTCGGGCGCAACGACCTGGGCCGCGTGTGCGAGTACGGATCGGTGCGTGTGCCGCAGTACATGGCGCTCGAGCGCTACTCGCACGTGATGCACCTCGTATCGACCGTGGACGGCAAGCTCGCCGAGGACCAGGATCACCTGGACGCGCTCGTGGCGTGCTTCCCGGCCGGGACGGTGTCGGGAGCGCCGAAGATTCGCGCCATGCAGATCCTCGCCGGCCTGGAACCGACGCGGCGCGATATCTACGCGGGCGCGGTCGGCTACATCGACTTCGCCGGCAACCTGGATTTCTGCATCGCCATCAGGACCATCACCATTCGCGACGGCAAGGCGCGCGTGCAGGCCGGCGCCGGCATCGTGGCCGACTCCAACCCCGAGGCCGAGCAACAGGAATGCGTCAACAAAGCCAAGGCGCTGTTCCGGGCGGCCGAGGAAGCGCGGCGTTTCGCCAGCAGTGCCAAGCGGGGGCAATAGTCGAAACGACGCGGGGAGGCGGCCATGGCGCACGATCATTCAGCCAAATGGAAGCACGACGGCGTTCGGGTGATTCCAGCTCTTTCGCTCGACCCCAATACAGCGCAGACGCCTGGGATGCACCGCGAAGCGGCGATCAATCTTGCCCGTACGGG
>JBOGIX010000865.1:0-2777 GCA_050744685.1 Vicinamibacterales bacterium
CGCCGAGGCGGTGCGTCGAGCCGACCTGATCATCTATGCGCCAGGCACGCAGCATTCGAGCCTGTTCCCGTCCTACTTGACCCCCGGGCTCTGCGACGCGATCGCCTCGAACCTGACGGCCATCAAGCTGCTCGTGACCAACATCCAGACGGATGCCGAGATCACGGGCAGCAGCGCCGTCGACATCATCGAACGCGCCGTCTACTACCTGAAGGAAAAGGGCAGGCGCGCCGTGCCGACGCCGTGTCTCATCACGCACTACCTCCTCAACGACCCGCGGCGCGCCGAGAGTGAGGCGCCGTATGTGCCCCTCGGCAGGCTCGAGTCACTCGAGGATCCCCGGCTCGTGCGCGTGGCGAACTACGAGGAAGGCCTCACCGGGCGGCACGACGCGGCAAAGATTCTCGGGCCCTTCGTCGATTCGTTCATCGCCCGATGGGAAGCCACCGAGCGCGTCGCCGTCCTGCTCCACGAGGCAGACAGCACGACGAAGGTCGTGCAGAGCATCCTGGAAATGATCCGCGGAGGCATCCGCGATCTGCCGGTCGACCTGGCGGTGTTCCACGATGCTCCCGGGCCGCTCGAAGCGTCTTTCGTCAACGCGCTCGGGTTTCCCGTCGTTCGTCTCGACGGCACGCCGGCAGAACGGGACCGGCAGTTTCGCGGCGCCGTCGAGCGAGGCGGGTTCGACTACGTGCTGCTGTTCGAGTCCTCCGGGATGTACAACGGGGAAGACATCGCGAGCCTGGCCTCGCACCTCAGGCTCGGACGGCTCGACGCAGTCTGGGGCAGCCGGCGCCTCTCGGTGAGGGACATTCACGAGTCGTATCGGCTCAAGTACCGGCACCGCACCGTGGTCGGCGCCATCAGCTACGCCGGGTCGCACGTGCTCAGCCTGGCCTATCTGGCGCTCTATGGCCGGTATGTGTCCGACACGCTGTCGGGCGCCAGGGTCGTGCGCGCCGCGGACGTGCTGCGGCTGCCCGGGCTCCTGACCGACAAGCTTGCCAATCAACACCTCCTGTCGGTCCTGCTCAGGCGACGCGCGGAGATGTTCGAAGTGCCGGTGCAGTTCTTCTCGCTCTCACCGGCGCAGGTGAAGCGCACGAGCCCGCTCGACGGTGTGCGCGCCCTGGCCACGGTCCTCGCCGGCCGGGTGCGGCGCTTCCGCCGGCCCGCTCACGATCAGGCGGCGGCGGCCGATCTCGCACGGTCCTCTTCGAGCCAGGCGCAGGTCCGCTGACGTGGAGCGCATGCTCGTCATCCCTGCCGCGGGCACCGGCTCGCGTCTCGGCGCGGACCTGCCAAAGCTGCTGGTCCCGGTCAACGCGAAGCCCATGATCGAACACCTGCTCACGCTTTACGCGGGCGCGGCCGATCGTGTCGTGGTCGTCGTCTCGCCGGCCGCGCGCACGCAGGTGCAGGCGGCGCTCGCGAACACGCGACCGGCGGTGTCGCTCGTGGTCCAGGCACGGCCCACCGGCATGCTCGACGCGATCCTGGTGGCCGAGGAGGTCGTCAAGGCTGCAGCGCCGCGCCGTGTCCTCATCACGTGGTGCGATCAGGTCGCCATCCTGCCGGGCACGATCGCGGATGTCGTCGAGGCAGCGCGGAGCGCGCCGGAGCCAGCGGTCGTGATGCCGACGTGTCGCCGCGATCACCCTTACGTGCACCTCGTCCGCGATCCGGGCGGCCGCATCGTCCGCGTGCTGCACCGCCGGGAGGGAGACGACATGCCGGCGGCCGGGGAATCGGATGCCGGCGTCTTCGACTTGTCGCTGGACGCTTACCTGACGCTGCTGCCGCAATATGCGGCCAGCCCCGATGTCGGTGCGCGAACCGGCGAGCGCAACTTCGTGCCGTTCGTCGCGCGCGTGGCGGCGATCGATCGCGTGGTCACGATCCCCTGCCGCGAGGCGGAAGAGGCGGTCGGGATCAATACTCCAGAGGAGCTCGCCATGCTCGAAGCCCACTTGCGCACGCGCTCACTCGCATGAGCGTCGTCCTCTCCATCGTCATTCCCGCGTACAACGAGGAGCGATTCATTGGCACGCTGCTCGAGCAGATCCGCGCGGTCGATCTGGCGCGCCTAGGTGTGACCTCCCAGGTCATCGTCGTCGACGACCACTCGAGCGATCGGACGCCCGATATCGTGCGCGGGTTCCCCGAGGTGATCTTCGAGCGGCTGCCGAAGAACGGCGGCAAGGGTCAGGCCGTCAGGCGCGGCATGGCGCTCGCGACGGGAGACTACCTGATCATCCAGGATGCGGACCTCGAGTACGAGCCGCAGGATTACCTGCCGATGATGGAGGCCATCCTGAACCGGCGCGGCGACGTGATTTACGGGAGCCGCTACATGAATGGCGGCCGACATCCGGGACAATCGATCGCCGCCTATCTCGGCGGCCGCAGTTTGAGTCTCGTCGGGTACCTGTCGACAGGCACATGGCTCACCGACACAGTGACCGCGCTGAAGCTCTTCCCGCGCGACCTGCTGCCGTCGCTGCGCCTCGAGACCTCAGGGTTCGAGCTCGATCACGAGATCACGGCCAAGGTGCTCGCGCGCGGCCTGCGGATCGTCGAAGTGCCGGTCAGCTACCACCCGCGCACGCGCGAGGAGGGGAAGAAGATCGGCATGCGCGACTGGTTCATCGGGGCGCGGACGTTCTGGAAATTTCGGCGGGGGTGAGGCCATCGAGGCCGCGGAGGTGGAGGAGTTCGAGGCTATCGAGCACACGGATCTAACAAACGGAGCAACGGGGGCAACGGACGAGAAC
>JBOGIX010000866.1:0-4342 GCA_050744685.1 Vicinamibacterales bacterium
GTCCAGGGTCTCGAAATAGGTCGGGCTCACGATCTGGTAGTCGCCTGTCGGACGCTGGCTCTCCTCGACCGCCTGCTCGCCCACGATCTCGAAGAATGTTCGACCCGCGTAGGACTGGCCGAGCGGCAGCGTGCTCGCCCATGCCACGCTGCGAACACCTGGAACGGCTCGGATCTCCTGTTCGATTGATTCAAAGAACTGCTGCAGCGAAGCAGGCGTCGGATAGCGCGCGCCGAGCGGATCGACGAGCATGGTCAAGACCTGCTCGGCACGGTAGCCGCGATCGACCCGCTCGACCGCGAGAAGCGTGCGAAGCAGGAGCCCGGCACCGATCAGCAGCACCACCGCCGTTGCGATTTCCCCCATGACGAGCAGCGTCCGCAGGCTGCCGCGGCCGGTGGCCGTCCGGGTGTCCGAGGCCATGACATGCGTCGACGACAAATCGGCAGCTTTCACTGCCGGGGCCAGGCCGAACAAGAGACCGACGAGCAGCGCTGCCGCCGCACAGAACGCGGCGACTCGCAGATCGAACACGAGCGTCACCGCGCCCGGCAACAAGCCTTCAGGAACGATTGATGGTGCAACGGCCAGGATCGACGCGCCGACGCCGAGACCCAGCAGGCCGCCTATCGCCGAGAGCAGCAGGCTTTCGGTCAGGAGCTGGCGAACCAGGCGCCGCCGGGAGGCGCCCATGGCCCCACGGATCGCGAGCTCTCGCGTGCGGACCGTTGCCCGTGCGAGCAGCAGGTTCGCGACATTCGCGCAGCAGATGAGGAGCACGAACCCGACGACGGCGAGGAAGAGCAGCGACGTCTGTCGAAGGTCGGTCCCCATCAAGGCGTTCTGCAGCGGCTCGATGGTGATGCTGCGGCCCTGGTTCGTGGCCGGGAACTCACGCGCCAGTCCTTCGGCAACGGCTTCCAGGTCCGATTGCGCTGCCTCGATGGCGACGCCTGGCTTCAATCGTCCGATGGCACGCAGGCCGTATGCCGTCCGTAACGCCGGGACCCGGGCGATCGGTACCATGGCCCAGATGTCGGTATTCCCCAGCAGCTGCGACGTGTCCGGGACCACACCGACAACCGTGTACGGCGTACCGTCGAATCGGATGTCGCGCCCGACGACGCCGGGGTCCGCGTTGAAGCGCGTGCGCCAGAGGCCTTCGGCCATGACGACCACGTTGGCGCGCTGGCTCTCGTCCGAGGGAAGGAACGTCCGGCCCGCAACCGGTCCGACGCCGAGCACATCGAAGAACCCGGCCGTCACCCACTGACGCGGAACGGTCTCCGTCGTCCCGTCAGCGCCGCCCATGACCATCCCGCCGACGCCGGGACTGGCTCCGGCCATCGACTCGAAGGTACGGCTCCGGTCGCGCCAGTCGAGAAGGTTGAGGGGCGAGACGGGTCCGCGAGCGGACGCGCGGCTGCGTTCCCACATCATCACGAGGCGATCGGCGCCGGGCACCGGCAGCGGCCGCAGCAGCGTTCGGTCGACGAGCGCGAAGATGGCGCTGTTGGCGCCAATCCCGAGCGCCAGCGTCAGCGCAGCGACGAGCGTGAAGGACGGCGACCTCCTCAGCTGACGGCTGGCGAAGGTCACGTCCTGCATGAATTCAGTGAGCCAGCGCGCGACAGGCATGGCGGCCCTCTACTCGACTGCGCCGGCCGATCGCAGGGCCTGCTCGACGGCCGCGTGCCGATTCCTGCGCGCCATGTTCAGCGGCGTTCGCCACTCGCCTTCGTCGCGGTTGCGCGGTGCCCACACGCGCGCGTTGACGTCGGCGCCGCGCGAGACCAGGAGCTTCACCACCTCCAGATGACCGTTGCGGCTCGCATTGATCAGCGCGTTCTCGTCACCCGGGACGACGAGATCGATGGTGGCGTTGCGATCCAGCAGAAGCGCAACGACGGCCGCATGTCCTTCCGCTGCCGCCATGATGAGCGGGTTGCCATCACCAGGCACGGCCAAGTCGATGTGGGCGCCGCTATCGATCAGCAGCCGGACGGCGTCGACGTAGCCGCCGCGAGCGGCGCCAATCAGCGGGCTGCCATCGCCGACGATCGCCGCATTCACGTTGGCGCCAGCACCGAGAAGCGCCGTGATCTCGTCGACGTCGCCGTCCGCGGACGCCTCGAACAGCGCCGCGTCGAGGTGACGGGTGATCCTGGCGAAGAATTGCGGCGGTTCCGCCCTCTGCTCGGCGGGCGCGCTTTCGCCGATCGCCGTGGACCCGACGGAGGCGGCCACCGCCCGCATCGGCGCGACGGCAAGTCCCGCGAGCACCGCCGCCGTGACGGCACACGATGCCGCAACCACGCCTGCGCGTCCGCGCCGCTGATGCGCATCGAGCAGCGCGGTGACGCGCCGCGCCAGATCGCTGCGATTCGCCATGCCGAGCACCGGCTGCGCATTCGCGCTCGACATGCGCCCGGCCATCGACACGAGCTGCTCCGCGTAGTCCGCCCGCTCGGCCCGCTGCACCACTGCATCGTCACAGGCCCGCTCGGCCTCGAGACAGAGCCGCCGCCAGGCGACCCACACGAGGGGATGGACCCAATAGCTCGCGCAGATCAGCCGTGCGGCGAACTGCACGGCCCAGTCGCTGCGCCGCACGTGCTCGATCTCGTGCACCAGGGCACGCTCGAGATCGGCGTCTCTCCACTCTCCGGCGGTCGCCGGGAGAACGATCGTCGGCCGCCACACCCCCCAGACGAACGGCGCAACCACGTCCTCGTGCCGCAACGCGTCGACGCCGCGTCGCACGCCGCCTTCCGCGGCCAGCATGCTGACGCGGTTGTGCAGCTCGATCCAGGGCAGGCCGGTACGAACGATGCGGCGCACTCGCCACAGCTCGAGGCTGCCCGCGATCAGCAGCAGCACCGCGCCTCCGGCCCACACGCTGAGGGCAAGCGACGTCCACGACGGCAGGGAGAACGGACTGCGGGACGCATCATGAGGGCCGGCAATCGTCGCGGACGGTTCCGGCGCTCGAGGCAAAGCCGACATGGTTGGACGCGCGGTGTCCAGCGCGGCGGCGGCAGGCACCTCGATCGACACGGCTGGCGCGAGCAGGGCCAGCACTGGAAGCGCCAGCAGCGTGGCAAACGTCGCGGCGAGCAGCACGTGACGCACGGAAGCGCGCTGCCGGCGCGCGAGCCAGGCGGCCGCGAGGCCGAGCGCCAGCAACAGCGTGGCCTTCGCCAGAATGGACCATCCGGCGGCGCCGCTGACGAACACCGCCACATCTGCCAGGGTCGACGTCATGACTGCTTCCTTTCTCTGCGGACGCGATCGATCTCCGATCGCAAGGCCTCGAGCTCGTCGTCCGACCACGCCTCCTGCTTCAGGAGGGCGGTCGCGGTCTCGCGCGGCGAGCCGCCGAAGAACACGCGCACGAGCTTGGTGAGCGCGCTTCGCTGCGCGCTGGCGCGCGACCTCGTCGGCATGTAGACGTAGCGCACTCCCTCTTCGCGGTGGCGCACGTGCCCCTTGGCTTCGAGCCGTGTCAGCATCGCGCGGACCGCGGAATACGAGGGTGGATCGGTCAGGCGTTCGCGGATCTCTTCGGCCGATGCGCGATTGCCGAGCGCGAACAGCGCATCGATGATTTCGCGCTCGCGGCGGCTCAGTTTCTCGTGTGGTGGCGCCATTGGTGTCCCCGTGCTACGTGCTACAGGCGTAGCATAACTGCTACAGATGTAGCATGTCAAGCGCGAGGCGACCGGGCGCACTGGACACGTACGGCGGCGAGGACTACCTCTTCGCCGCAGACCGTTTCGTTGCGAGCGATGTGCGCGCCGCGGAAACAGCGTGCGGTTCGCCTTCGCCTCACGGCTGATCTGCTCTCCGTCCGTCACAATCATCCGCGCAGCAGCAGCACCCAAATCCAGTCCACCAGTGCATGTGTGACCGCACTCGCCGTGATTCGCCGGGTCGCCAGATACACCCATCCGTACGCCACACCAGCGAGCGTGGCCAGCAGCACGTATCGAGCATCGGGCAGATGCGCCAGGCCGAAGATGATCGAGGCGATCGGCAGGGCGGCGCGGCCGATCGCCCGCTCGAGCGTGTTCTGAATCAGCCCGCGAAACAGGAACTCTTCCGGCACACCCGTGGCGAGATAGATGGCGATCGGTGCCACAGCGAACCTGATCGGATCCGGGCGCGGGTTCCATTCCAGGAATCCCGTCGCCAGACCAATCGGCACGGCGACAACCGCAAATGCGGCTGCCGCGATCGCCGCGACGCGGAAATCGCGGCCGCTCAATTGGAACGTGAATCCAATGCGGTCGAGGGGGCAAGCGACGAGGAACAGGTAGAGACCGGTGGCCAGGGCTGCGAA
>JBOGIX010000867.1:0-5198 GCA_050744685.1 Vicinamibacterales bacterium
CGGGACGATCGGCGGACCGATTCGCCGTAACCAGCTGTTCTTCTTCGGATCGTACGAAGGATACCTGAGCCGTCTCGAGCAATACGCTTTCTTCAGCGTGCCAGATGCGCCGCTGCGGAACGGGGACTTCAGGAACGCGCTCAACACCAACGGGTCGCTGCAGCTCATTTACGATCCAGCCTCGGCGAACCTCACGTCGGCGACCGCGGGGCGGCAGCCGTTCCCGAACAACGTCATTCCTGCGAGTCGGATGCACCCGATTGCCCGGCGAATCCTTGCCCTGTATCCGATGCCCAACGTCGAGGGCACCGGCGCGGGAGGACTGACCAACAACTACCGCACGGTGAGACGGAGCACGACCGACCGCCACAACTTCGACGTCAAGCTGAATTGGAACCGCACACGAACGCACCAGATCTGGGGCAAGGTGAGCCACATGAAGGCGCTCGTGGACGACCTGTACACGTTCCCGATCGGGACGTCGGATGACGATGGGGGAGACACCAAGGTCTACCACATCTCGGCGGGCCACACCTGGACCTTGAGGCCGACGCTGCTGATGGACGGATCGTACGGCGTCGCGACGCAGAAACAGTTCGTGAGCTCGCCCGACTTCGGGCTGGGAATGATGGGGCTCGACCTGGGCGTTCCCGGCACGAACGATCAGGGCCGCGGCGATCCGCGCTACGCCGGCATGCCGCAGTTCTCGACCGGCTTCACGGCCATCGGCAACACGCCCTCGTGGAGCCCGATCTATCGCAAGGAGTTCAGCCAGTCACTCAACTTGAACGTGACGAAGCTCGCCGGCAAGCACGATCTCAAGGGGGGATACTTCCTGAACCACCTGACGCTCGACGACTGGCAGCCGTCGGTCACCAATCCTCGCGGCATCTTCACGTTTGCCACCAATGCGACCAGAACGTTCGGCGCCGGATCACAGACAGGGAATTTCTATAATCAGTACGCCGCGTTCCTGCTGGGCCTGGTGGGCACCGCGGCCAAGGGATACCAATACAAGGACTTCACAGCGAGGGAGTTCCAGCACGCGCTCTACTTCCGCGATCGGTGGACGCCGACCTCGCGGCTCACGCTCGACCTCGGCGTGCGATGGGAGTACTACCCGATCATGAGCCGTGAGGACTGGGGATTCGAGAGCCTCGATCTGAATACGCTCGAGATGGTGCTCGGCGGCCTGGGAGGTAACCCGCGCGATGTCGGCCTGAGCGCGCCGAAGGACTCGTTCGCGCCGCGCGTCGGCGCCGTTTATCGCCTGAACGACAAGACGGTGCTCCGCGCCGGCTACGGCCTGACCTACGACGCGCAGGGAATGTCCGGCGAGCTGGCATTCTACGGTTATCGCAGCTACCCGCTCATGCTCAACGCGACATTCGAGCCCCCGGCGGCAGAGTCGCAGTTCGGGTGGTTCGGAAGTCTCCACGACGGGATTCCACAACTGGTGGATCCGGATATCAGCAGCGGACGGCTTCCGCTGCCGAACACGGTCGGCATCCAGACTGCGGTCCCGGATTCGACGCACCGCGGAAAGACTCACTCGTGGAACGTCACCGTCGAGCGGCGCCTGCCGTTCGCGTCCGTGGACCTGGCATATGTGAGCAACCGGGTCACCGGCATGCTGACGAGATACAACATCAACACCGCCCAGACGCTGGGGGGCGGCGGCCTTGACCGGCCGTATCTCCTGTCACACGGGCGCCAGCTTGCGATTGACGTGTTCGCGCCGCTCGGCGAGCCGTCACGCGACTACAAGGCGCTCCAGATCGGCGTCAGCCGGCCGCTGACGCGCGGCCTGCTGCTCAAGGGGCATTACACCTACAGCAGCTCGTGGGCGCTCACCACGAGCTACGAACTGCCCACGGCCGACGCGCAGGATCGCAATTGGGCACCCGCAGCGAACAGCCGGCCGCACACCTTCACGATGGCCTTCCAATATCAGCTCCCGTGGCAGGGCGACGGCAGCTACACGAGCCTCGCGAAGGCCATCGTCAGCGACTGGCAGGTGAACGGCATCCTGCAGGCGTTCAATGGCGCCCCGTTCACGGTAACGGCAAGCGGCACGGAGCTCAACACGCCGGGCAACACGCAGACCGCGGATCTCGTCGGCTCCGTTTCGAAGGTCGGGGCCATCGGCGCGGACGGCGTGTACTACGATCCGGCGGCGTGGGCGCAGCCCGAGGGCGTTCGCTTCGGCAGCACCCGCATCAATCAATTCCGCGGGCCCGGCGGATGGAACCTCGATCTGTCGCTGTTCCGGTCGTTCCCGATTGGCGGCAAGCATCGCATCGAGGCGCGAATCGAAGGCACCAACGTCACGGACACGGCGAAGTTCGGCAACCCGACCAGCTCGATCACGAGCGGAGACTTTATGCGCGTCTTCAGCTTGAACAACGCGTTCACCGAGCGCCAGATCCGGCTCGGCCTTCGCTACAGCTTCTGACACGAGGTGTCCGTGATATGAAAAGCGCGGGAACCATCGCCGGGGAGGGCGCCCGTGCCCTCCACCGGCGGAATGCTTCGGCCGTCGGAAGGGACACGCGCCGCGACGGTTCAAGACGGCATGGATGACATGAAGACCCGAATTGTCTTGCTGGCGAGGGAACGACGGCGTTGGAGTTACGCCGCGGTCGTGCTGCTCGGCATCTTTGCCGCTGCTCCACGGGCGCAGCCCAACACCCTGCGTCCGACCTTGACGTTCCATGCCCCCTTCGACGGGAGGATGGACGCAGTACACGCCGCGGGTGACCAGGCCTTGTACTGGGCGCCGTCGCTGAAGCAGCGTGCCGAGGCAAAGCCGGGAGTGCCGGAGGGAGGCGAGGTTCGCCTTGCGCCCGGCCGCGGACGATTCCGCGACGCATTGCAGTTCACGGTCAAGAAGCCGTCGGTTGTCTTCTTTCGCGGCGCCCGCAACATGCCGTACGCGACGGACAACTGGAGTGGCACCGTGTCCTTCTGGCTGAGCACGGATCCGGAGGCGGACCTCGCGCCGGGGTTCTGCGACCCGGTGCAGATCACGCCTCGCGCGTGGAACGACGCGGCATTCTTCGTGGAGTTCGAGAAACGCCCGGAATCGATTCCGTTCCGGCTCGGCGCCTACGCAGATGCCCTGATCTGGAATCCGCAGAAACGTCGGATTGCCGACATTCCGACTTCAGAACGGCCGCTCGTCGCCGTCGACAAGCCGCCGTTCGCGCGAGGCAAGTGGACCCACGTCCTGTTCACGTTCGAGCGGTTCAACACCGGCGCCGCAGACGGCATCGTCCGGCTCTATCTCGACGGCGCGCCGGCCGGCACCCTGAGCCCCAGGCTGCAGACGTTCACCTGGGATCCCCAGGAAACGGCGATCGCCCTGGGACTGAATTACATCGGCCTGCTCGACGACTTGTCGATCTTCAGTCGGGCCCTGAGCGCCGAAGAGGTCCGAGCGCTGCACGCACTGCCGGGAGGCGTCAGCCCGCTTCTGCGATAGCGACCGGCACCTCGATATCTACACGCTCACGTCCATCAGCCTCCGTACAGCCGGGCGATTTGCTGGAGCACGAAGGCGTCGAGAATCCCCACATACGTGCCGAGCACGTATCCCAGGACCGCCAGCAGCACACCCACTGTCGCGAGCGCCGGGTGAAAGGCGGCCGCAACGACCGGAGCGGACGCCGCGCCGCCGACGTTGGCTTGCGATCCGACCGCGAGAAAGAACACGGGCGCTCTGAGCACCCGCCGGACCGTCAGCATCGCGACCGCGTGGAAGGCCATCCACAGCGCGCCCACCGCGAGCAGGGGCAGATTGTCCATGACGTGAGAGAACTGCGCGCTGGCCCCGATCGTGGCGACGAGCAGATACAGGAACACGGACCCCACCGTGCTGGCGCCTGCGCCTTCGAGTCGACGCAGTCTCGTGAACGACAACGCAACGCCGACCGCGGTCACCAGGCAGACAACCCACGTGAAGCCGTTGATGATCGTGCCGACGTCCGGAAGATGACTCGCAACCCAGGTGACGACCCCGGTCGTGCCGATCGCGATCGCCAGAATCAGCAGCATCTCGGCCAGGTTCGCCGGGCGGGCGACTTCCGTCTGGTAGCGCTCGACGCGTTCGCGGACCCAGTCGATGCGGGCGCGATCGGCGCCTGTTCGACTGTCCATCTTCTGCTCTCGACCCGCGAACAGGAGCAGCATCGCGGTCCACACGTTGGCGACGCCGACATCGACTACGACCATCAGGCTCATGGTCGCCGCTGTTGCGCCGGCGCTTTCTCCGACCGCGACGAAGTTTGCTCCGCCGCCGATCCACGATCCGCAGAGCGCCGCCAGCCCGCGCCACGCCTGATCCAGCGCCTCGGCCGGAAACATCCACCCCAGCGCGAGGAACGCCAGCGGTCCGCCCAGCGCGATACTCGCCGTGCCGGCGAGGAAGAGCACCACTGCATCCCGGCCAAGCGAGACCACGGCCGGAATGTCGGTCGACAGCACGAGCAGCACGAGGCTCGCCGGCAGCAGCACACGGCGGATGAAGACGTAGAGCTCGGATTCCACGGGGATGATGCCGGCATTCGACAGCACCGCCGGAACGAAGTAGCAGAACACGAGCAGCGGGATGGCTCTGAAGAGGCGGACGCCCCACGGGTGCCTGGCGAAGAGAAAGAGCGCGGCGAGCACCGACAGCAGCACTGTCAGTACGCTGAGCGGCGTCTGGACCATCAACGGCTCGTCGCACGAAGCATCGCGACAGTATATGCGTGGTGCCGCTGCGCGCCGCGCGAGTGCACCGGTTACGAGCCGGGCGGCGGAACGATCAGTCGGGCGGCGCCCTTCATGACGCCTGCTCCAGGGGCGCCAGCTCCTTGTACATGAACGTCGCCGGCTCGAGCTCCGGCGTCGTCGATCCGCGAGCGTAGCGCGGAATCACACCCACGGTGACATACCCGAGCGATCGATACAGCTGCTCGGCGTGGCCGCCGGTCCAGGTGTCGAGCGTCAGCAGCGTGCGACGTTCCGATCGCGCGACGTCCTCCATCGCGACCATCAGCGCCCGTGCAATGCCGCGCCGCCGTGCGTCGGGATGGACCAGCAGCTTCAGCACCTCCGCGCGATGCTGCTGGTTCGGCGGCATGGCGAGATCGACGTGGACCGTTCCCACGATACGCGCCGCGAGCCGCGCCACGAGCACGCGCCGTGTGCCGGCG
>JBOGIX010000868.1:0-2005 GCA_050744685.1 Vicinamibacterales bacterium
CGCCGTGCACATCGAATGGACGCGCAACCTCGCCCCGACGGGCGAATTCAAGCCGGCGGCGGAGCTCCGGAAGATGTACGACGAGGCGGGGGTGACGCCGGACCGCGAGGTCATCACCTACTGTCAGGGCGGCTACCGCGCGGCGCACTCGTATCTCGCGCTGAGGCTGCTCGGCTACCCCAGCGTCCGCACTTACGTGGGATCGTGGAAGGAGTGGGGCGATCGCACCGACCTGCCCATCGAGGTTCCGCATCGGCACTGACGCCATCACTTCCGCATTTCCGGTCACTTTTTCGACGGTCGGCTTTTCATGAACAACGTCATCGACTTCATCAACACCAACCGCGATCGCTACGTCAACGAGCTGAAGACCTACCTGGCGATTCCCAGCATCAGCGCGTTGCCCCAGCATCAGGCCGACATGAAGCGCTGCGCCGGGTGGACCGCCGACGAACTGCGCCGCATCGGCCTCCAGAACGTGCGGCTCATCGACACGCCTGGCAATCCCGTCGTCTACGGCGACTGGCTCGGCGCCGAAGGAGCGCCGACGATCCTCTTCTACGGCCACTACGACGTGCAGCCGGTCGATCCGGTGGAGTTGTGGGAGTCTCCGCCCTTCGAGGCCACAATCCGCGACGGCGAGATCTACGCGCGCGGCGCCGCCGACGACAAGGGACAGATCTTCATGCACTTCAAGGCGATCGAAGCGCACTTGAAGCAGAACGGCCGGTTGCCGCTCAACATGAAGCTCATTCTCGAAGGGGAGGAGGAGGTCGGGTCCGCCCATCTCGACGACTTCGTCAAGGCGAACAAGGATCTGCTCGCGGCCGACGTCGTCGTGATCTCCGACTCGCCGATGTTCGATCGCGGCATCCCGTCGATCTGCTACGGGCTGCGCGGCCTCGTCTACTTCCAGATCGACCTCCGCGGCACGAAGAGCGATCTGCATTCCGGCTCGTTCGGCGGCGCGGTCGCCAACCCGAACATGGTGCTGGCGCAGATTCTCGCGCAGATGAAGGACAAGGGGGGGCGTGTCAAGATCCCCGGTTTTTACGACGATGTGCGCGAGCTGAAGCCCGAAGAGCGCGAGGAATGGAAGAGGCTGCCGTTCAACGAACGACGCTACGCGAAGGAGCTCGGCGCGCCGAAGCTGTTCGGCGAGAGCGGCTATTCCACTCTCGAACGCGTCTGGGCACGGCCGACCTTCGAAGTCAATGGCCTGCTCGGCGGCTTCACGGGTGAAGGGGCCAAGACGGTGATCCCGGCGGTGGCCATGGCCAAGGTCAGCATGCGCCTCGTGCCCGATCAGGATCCCGACAAGATCGCGAAGCTTTTCGAGGACCACGTGCGCAAGGTGGCGCCGAAGACCGTCGAGGTGAAGGTGACGCGCATGCACGGCGGCAAGCCGTGGATGACCGAGTTCGACAACCGTTTCGTCCAGGCTGCGGGCCGCGCCATCGAGAAGGGCTTCGGCAAGGCGCCCGTCTTCAACCGCGAAGGGGGATCGATCCCCGTCGTCGCCACGTTCCAGGAGATACTCGGCCTGCCGTCCGTGCTCTTCGGCGTCGGGCTGCCCGACGAAAACGCGCACGCGCCGAACGAGAAACTCGATCTCGGCAACTTCCACGGTGGCATCATCGCCTCCGCGTATCTCTACGACGAGGTGGCGGCCGCGAAGTGACGTTTATTGTCCTCGCGGGCGGCCTGCTTGCCGCCAAAGGGCAATCTTGCGGCGACTTGGGGGCGTGCTTGCTGCCCATGGGGTCATCTTCCGGCGATTGGCGGGCCAGTCAGTGCCGGCGCCGCGCGTGGCGAGGTTTCGGCCTCGCTGTTGCCCTGACCGCGTGCGGATTGACACTGGCCTGCCGCGATCGCGACAAGGCGCGGCTGCGCGATACCACGCAACCGACCTACGATCCGAAAACCGGCCGCCTCTCCGAGCTGACCTACGACGCCAACAAGAACGGCACGATTGATACCTGGACGGAAATGGACGGCTCCCGCC
>JBOGIX010000869.1:0-3021 GCA_050744685.1 Vicinamibacterales bacterium
TTGCTGGCGTGGCTCGGCGTAGAGACGCTTCGAGCCGTTATTCCCGAAGAAGTGCCGCGCGCCGGCAGCATCGCGGTCGATCTGCGGGTGCTCGCGATCACCGTGGGCCTGGCGCTGCTGAGCGGGACGCTGTTCAGCCTCGTGCCGATCCTGCAGTCTCGGCGCCCGGTCGCAGGCACGGTCGTCACCCAGGTGATGCGCACCAACACCGTCAATGCGACTCACCAGAGGCTGCGCGGCGCGCTCGTCACGATCGAAGTCGCGCTGGCCGCGGTGCTGCTCGTCGGGTCGGGGCTCTTTCTTTCGAGCTACGTACGCGTGGCGTCGGTCGATCTCGGGATGGAGTTGCGCAACGTGTTGACGGTGCGGGTCCGCCCGCTCGTGGGCCAGGCCAACTGGGCGCGCGCCCAGCAGCGCAACCGGGGCCTGCTCCAGCAGATCCTCGACGAAGTGCGCTCGATGCACGGCGTGGAGGCCGCGGCATTCGTGCACGGCGGCGTGCCCCTTCGCGGCGACCTGCGGACGATGGAGTTGGGCATTCCCGGGCGCGCTCTGCCGCCGGACGAGGACCTCGACTACAACGCGATCTCCCCGGACTACTTTCGCACCCTTGGCGTACCACTGCTCGCGGGGCGCTTCTTCAGCGACGAGGACGGGCAGGGCACCGAGCCGGTTGCCGTCATCAACCAGGCCGCGGCAACCAGGTACTTTCCTGGCGAGAATCCGGTCGGCCGCACCATCCATTTCCTGGGCACGCGCCGTGTCGTCGGCGTCGTGGGCACCATTCGCCACGACGGGCCGGAAACCGACTGGCGGCGGCAAGGATTCATTCCGCTCGCACAGAGCGACGCGGTGGGCGCGACGCTCGTGCTCCGGTATTCGCGAGACGTCGGCATCGTGCTCCCAGGAGTGAAGACGGCGATCTGGTCCCGGTTTCCGGAACTCGCGCTCCCCGACATCCAGACCCTCGACGGGTACCTGGGCCGTCTCGTCGCCCAGCGGCGCTTCAACATGCTCCTGCTCTCGCTCTTCGGTGTGCTCGCGATCGTCATCGCCTGCGTCGGCATCTATGGAGTCATGGCCTACGTAGTCACGCAGCGCACGCACGAGATCGGCATTCGCATGGCCCTTGGAGCGGGTTCCGTTGCCGTGCTGTGGTCGGTACTCGGACGCGCCACGGCGTACATCACCGGAGGCCTTTGCGCGGGGCTTGCGGGCGCCTGGTTATTGAGCGCGCTGGTGGCGACCTTCCTGTTTCAAACGCAGCCGCTCGACCCATGGGTCTACCTTGGCGTGAGCGGCACGCTCATCGCGACCGGCGTCGCGGCCGCGTACGTCCCGGCGCGCCGTGCCGCCCGGCTCGATCCCGTGACCGCTCTGCGGCTCGAGTAATCGCGCGTGCGGTAGACTGCCCGTGCCATGTCCTCGGCGATTGCCGCCTGGATCGCGCACGTGACGTTCTGGCTGCTGCTCGCGTACGGACTCGCCGTCGAGGAGATCAACGCGAAGCGGGCTGGCGTGTTCGTGGCGCTCTGGATCGCGGCGCTCGTCGCGCTGCGCGCGGTCCCCTACGAACCTGCCCGCACGATGTTCCCTTCCCTCGTCGCAGTGCTGGACATTGTCCTCGTGTTCATGATCTTCAAGGGCGACATCAGGCTGACGTGACTCGGGAGAGCCGGCGGGCCGTCCGGCACGTCACTCCGCCCGCAGCACGACCGCGGGGTCGAGCCGCGACGCGCGGCGCGCGGGCAGATACGAGGCGCACACCGCCGCGCCGAGCAGCACGGCGACGGCAAGCGTGAACGTCAGCGGATCCGACGGGCCGATGTCATAGAGCAGCGCGCCGAGCAGGCGCGTCGCGAACGCTGCGACAAGGACGCCGGCCCCAATCCCGAACGCTGCTGGCCGCAGCCCCTGCCCGAGCATGAATCGGCGCACGTCCGATCGCGTCGCGCCGAGCGCCATGCGGATCCCGATCTCGCGCACGCGTTGTGCAGCAGCAAGCGCGGCAAGACCGTAGACGCCTACTGCCGCGAGCGCGAGTGCGAGCATGGCGAAGAGAGCCACGAGGCTGGCGGCATATCGTTGCGCGGCCGTGGCCTCGTCGATGATGCTCGTCATCGTCCGCACCTCGAAGACGGGCACGGCGCTATCGAGGTCCCGGATCGCCTGCCTGACCGGGGCGGCGATCGCGAGGGGCGAAAGATTGCTGCGCACCAGCACCGTGGACGTCGATAGCAGGTAAGGCGTCTGCGTCAGTGGCGTGTAAATCTCCGGGCGCGGCGGCGCATCGAAGCGGTGCTGCCGCGCGTCGCCCACCACGCCGACGATCTCGGTCCACGGCTCCGCGAGCGGCCGGCCCGGCCGAACGGCTTCGAAATTGACGCGTTTGCCGAGCGCGCTCTGTCCAGGCCAGTGCAGGCGGGCCATCGACTCGTTGACCACGGCCACCAGCGGCGCGCCGCGCCGGTCGCTCTCGGTGAACCCTCGCCCCGCAACGAGAGGCAACCCAAGCGCGCGGAAGTAGGTGGGCGTCACGCGCCGCCGTCCGGGTGTGAACCCCGCCTGTTCAGGGACGCCGTTCAGGTAACGATTTCCTCCCTCGATCGTGATGGACACGCCTCCGGCAGGACGATTCGACAGGTACTCGACGGGATTTGCACCGATGGCGACCGCCTGCACGCCGGGAATCGCCGATACCCGCGCAATCACGCGATCGTGAAACGCCAGCGCCGCTTCCGGCGTGCCGTACGGCGGCGCGGGCAGCGTGAGCGTCATCGTGAGCAGCCGCTGTGGTTCGAATCCGGGGTCGATCGCGTGCAAGCGAGCGAAGCTGGCGATCAGCAGCGCCGCCGCCGCGATCAGAGGCATGGCCAGCGACATCTGCCCGGCCGCCAGCCAGACGTGGATCCTGGATGTCTTCGGCGCCGGCGTTGCCGTGGACCCTCCACGAAGATCGTCGATCACGTCGGCATGCCGAAACCGCAGTGCCGGCAGGATGCCGAGAAAGACGATGACGAA
>JBOGIX010000870.1:0-2805 GCA_050744685.1 Vicinamibacterales bacterium
CGCATCACCAGTCTTTCGTGTCCTCGCGGGCGGCCTCTTGCCGCCAGGGGGCCACCTTGCGGCGGGCCGCATCACCAGTCTTTCGTCAACGATGAACATTGAACCCTGAACCTTGAACCACCCGAACCCTGCACCCTGCACGCTGAACCTTGAACCGTCAACCTCGCCGTTTCCGTTCCAGCTGAGAGCTGACGGATGGCTTCCGCCTTCAGGAAAGATCGGTCCATCGGCACTCTTCCGGCCAAAGAGCGTGTGAATCAATCGCCTGTGCCAATCGCGCGCCTATGCCAATCGCGCCCCTGTGCCAATCGCGTGGCTGTGTCAATCGCGTGGCTTCCGCCTTCAGGCGGAAGATCGTACACGCGCCGCACACTTCCGGCTAAAGCCGGAAGCCACAAACGATTTATTCACAGGCGCTAAAGACACGAACATCATTGAAACGCGGGCTGTAGCGTCTCACGAATCCGTTCCGGCGGCACACCGAGCTTGGCCGCGCCCCGGATCGCATCCTCGAACTCGATGGGATACCAATTGCGCCGCGACGGTTGGCAAAGGCCCGCGACGTTCAGGCGGTCTACGGCGGCGGCGACTTCGGCGGCATACGCCGGCAGATCGTCGGTCGGTGCGCGCGACGGCGAGAGCTGAAGGGTGGCGGCGCTGAACTCGTGGTCGTCGGCGCAGAGGAAACGGCGCGGCCGCTGCGGTGCATCGACCCGCCGGGCGAGCTCGCTGAAGCTGGCGGCAGCGAAATAGAACATCGAATACGCGGTGAACGCCTCGAATCGCGCAAACGCGGCGTAGCACCCGGCGATGAACGCCGCCGTGTGATCCGCTTCGGCCAGCGTGACCTCGTTGTAACCTGCGACCGCATGGCCGTCGGGCACACCGCGCTCGAGCGCCAGGGCCAGGCGTTCGATGCCGAGCAGCGTCAGCGGAATCCCGGTCGAGAACAGCGGGTCGACGAACGCGGCCGCCGACGGCAGCATCGCCCACCCGCGGCCGGCGGCGGCCGCCGCGCGGTACGTCAGCCGCGGCATCCAGGTGAACTCGCGAATCGGCCGGGCGCCGGCGAACTGCGCTCGAACCGAGGGAAAACGCGCCAGCAGCCGGTGCCACGCCGGCGCCCCCTCCGCGAGGTGCAGCTCCGCCGCGAGTGCGTCGGTCACTGCCACGCCGGCGCTCGTCACGCCGTTGCCGAAGCGGAGCACCCACATCCACCCACCCTCGAACACGTGATGCAAGGCGGCATCGTCCATCGGGTAGGGCGGCGCGTCGCCTTCGGCAGTCGAGTCGCCATCGCCACCATAGTCGGACATGCGATCGCAGCGTTCGACGTCCGTGAAATGCGAGAAGAGCGCCTGTGTCGGCGGGTAACCGTCGAAGCCGCGGTCGACGATGTTCAGCGCGCGGCTGACAAACCCGCGCGGACCGCTGGCGTCGACGATGAAGCTCGACGCCAGCCGCACGGGCTGGCCGCCTCGATGCCCGGAGAGGACCATGGAATCGCCGGCCCGATCCATCGCGTCGAGCTGCACACCATCCTGGTACTCGACGCCAAGCGCGATCGCTTCACGAACGAGAAAGTGATCGACGTCCGATCGCAGCCAGTGCGTATCCGACAACTCGTTGCTCGGACTTGCGGCTACGAGCAGCTCTCGTGTGCGCTCACGGTCCCGGCGGAACGGTTTGCCTTCATCGTGCCGGAAATAGGTGAAGCCGCGTTTGAGCCCGCAGACCACCTCGGGGTAGACGCGCTGCCAGGTTCCGAATGCGGATAGCGGCCGCAGCCTGTGCAGGTCGTAGCGATCGGCGAGCTGCTCGACGAGAATGCCGGCCAGCGGCGACGCGGACTCGCCGATGGCAAACCGTGGATGGCGGCCGCGCTCGAGCAGGCAGACGCGCATCCCGAGACGGCGCGCGATCATCGCCAGGATCGACCCGCCGAATCCCGATCCGACGATGGCCAGATCACAATCGGTTTTCACACGGACACTCCACACGTGGGAGAACGCGCTGTTCGCGATTCATGGTCCGCAGGCGGCTGGCGCGATCGGCCGAGCAGGGGCAGTCGTAGAACCGTTCGATGTCCCAGAGATCGGCAAACACGCGGGTCCGCTTCAGCGACAGCCCGTATTCAACGACTGATTCGAGGGCCGCCAGGCGAGGCGGAACGAAGTCGCGGCCGAGCGCTTCGAGCGCGCGGGTGCCGCGCGTCGGGATGACCGCGCACGCGCATGCGCCGCACGCGATCGCTTCGTCGATGGATCGGCAGGCCCAGTCAATGGCCTCGCGTCCGGAAAGATATGGCAGGTTGAGCAGGATGAACACCCGGAGCCCAATCCGCAGGCTGGCCAGAAACGCGGCCGCGCGCCTGAACGACTCGATCGTCATTCCCTTGTTCAAGCGCGCCAGCACGTGCGGGTGTGCCGTCTCCAACCCGATGGCCACTTCGAGACGGCCGCTGATCAGATCGTTGAAGCGGGCGCAGCGGTCGCCATGCGCACCGGCAAGGAACGCGGGATGCGCCTCCACGATCACACGATCGAACGCCGCCACGAGCGCCGCAATCTCCTCGTCGTCCTCGGGTGGGATCGCCTGCGGATCGAAGAAGCTGCCGGCGTTGTACAGCTTGACGTGGCGCGCCGGCGGCAGCGATTCGAGCGCCCGCGCGATCTGCCGCGGAATCGCGCCCCGGGCGATGGTCCCGTCCAGCGTGTTCACCCACAGATCGCACATCACGCACCGGAACGGACATTCGCGGTTGGTGAGGAATATCGTGGCGGTCGGCACAAGCGTGCCGTCGGC
>JBOGIX010000871.1:0-4162 GCA_050744685.1 Vicinamibacterales bacterium
ACCCCCGACGGGAAGATGATCACGTCGTACTTCGAGGCGAGGCCGCCGCGATCCAGCGCCTGCGGATACACGACCTCAAAAGGAAACTCGAACTGCTCGAGGATCCACCGCGTCCATCCTGACGGCATCGATCCGCCGTAGACGTCAGCGAGCGCGATGCGCGGCTGACGAAGCGGCAGCGCCTCGCCGGCGGGACGGGGCCCACCCGCGAAATCCAGGCCGAGCTCTTTTGCAATCTGCTCGACCGCTGCCCGGGTCGAACCCTTCGACGCGATGAAGAACGCGCCGGCCGCATCCCCCTCGGTGACCCACCACACCTCTTCACCAGACTTCAGCAGTCGATTCACGGCAAGAAAGGCATCGTTTGCAGCATGACCGAGGGTGTAGCCCGCGCCGCTGCCCGTTACCCGGCCGGCCGGAGGCCGCTGCAGGCCGGTGACTTTCTCCATCGGTCCGTCGAACGCCTCGAGAACCCGATCGAATGTCACGCCCATCTGAAAGGCGAGGGTCCAGCCGGCGGAATCGTAGGGGCGCCTCGGCGGGCCGCCCGGGTATGGGATGTCGTCCGGATGGTCCTGCGGCTCGAACATGTCCAGCACATGAGGCCTGAACGCCTGCGCCGCCTTGACGATGAACGAGCCTGGGGGATAGGTCTTGCCGGCGATCGTGAGCGGGGCGGTGGCGCGATGCACGCTCACGCCGGTCTTGAGCAGCGCGTTCACGAACTTCGTCGCCGTCGGAAAATCCGGCTGGTCCGCGGGAATGATGTATCCGCGCGGATCGCGCATCTCAGGGTCGCGCAGCGTCCGCTCGAAGTCTTCGCGAGTGCCGCCACGGCCGCCGCCCGGCGGCGCCTGTTCTCCCCGTGCTGCGCGCGCTGCCTCGAGCGCCGCCTCGGCGGCGATGATCCGGCGCGGGGCCGGCGTCCACGTGTCGCGGCTGCCCCGCTCGATGGAGTTCTTTCCCATCCGGTAGATGTTGAACAGGAAGTTCTCCCGGTTCCGCGAGGCGATGTCGAACACCGCGTAGTTCGCGGTGACCGAATAGTCGATGGACTGGCGGAAGTGCCATTCCTGCGGCGCGATCGGCGCATGCAGGTTCGAGTCGGGCAGGTGCCGTTCGGGCAGGAACGGGATGCGCATCGGCGTCGGACTGCCAATCGTTTCGGTGAGCAGCCCGATCATGTTGTGGAAGTACACCGTCGTCCGCAGGCCGCCGTTCCACCACGTGGAGTAGTTCGCGCCGCGGCGGCTGGTTACGCCGCGCTTGCCTTCGGCCGCGAACCGGCTGTGCATGGCGGCCGCGACCAGGTCGAGTTGGGCGGGCACCAGGGGATCGAAGCGGTAATTGAACGGGTCGCGGAAAGGCGGGGCGAACATCACCGTGCCGGCCGGACCGGTCTGGTGATGGTTGTACATGATCTGCGGGAACCACTCGTGGTAGAGCACCCGGTTCATGTTGGTGCTCTCGGGCTGCGACGAGAGGTAGAAGTCGCGGTTGTTATCGTGACCGACGTATTTCTGGTACAGGCGCGGTATGCCCGGGCCGGTTCCGCGCATCTGCGGATTCTGCTCGCGCATGTACCAGCTCGACACCAGCTCCATGCCGTCCGGGTTCGCGTGCACGGCAAGGATGACCAGGTCGTCGAGGAATCGCAGGGTCTCGGCATCCGTGCGCGATACCAGCTGATACACGGTCTCGATCAGTTGGTGCGCGCCGAGCACCTCGGTCGCGTGCAGGCCGCCATCGAACCAAACGACTGCCTTTCCCTCGCGCGCGAGCGCCTGCGCCTGTTCGTCGGTCAACCCCTCGGCAGTCGCCAGGCGGCGCGAGATGTCCTTGTATTTGTCGAGATTACGATGATTCTGCGGCGACGTGACGACTGCCATCAGCTGCGGCCGGCCCTCGGCGGTCTTGCCGATCTCGACCACCTTCATGCGGTCCGATTCCCTGTCCAGCTTGCGCCAGTAGTCGACGAACTGGGTGTACGTCGCGAGCTGATAGTCGTCGCCGATGTTGAAACCGAAGTGCTGCTTTGGCGAGGTGACCGTCTGCGCGCCGGCGCCCGCCGCCATCACGAGCAGCAGGCCAGCGGCGAGCATCCGGGTGCGCATCGAGCGCGTGAACATCGTGAGCCCTCCTGGCGAAGGGCTCACCATATCACTGAAAATCAGGGGTTACTTGATGGGCGCACCCAGAGGCGGGGCGCCCGCCTCCGGCATCGTGGCCGCGAGGCTGAACTTGTGCTCGTAGATGACGCCGTCCACGTTCGTGCCGAAGAAACGCCCGCCGATTGGCATCACCGCGTTGAGGTCGTCGGCAACGATGGCGTAACCGGGCGCGGCAGCGCCCGCCGCCAGGCCGTTGCACGTCGCCGGAGCGCCCGGCTGTGGCGTGCCGGCCATGCTGAAGTTGTAGTTGGACTTGATGAACGTCGGCCCGGTCGCGAGGTCGGGCGACAGGAACGCCTCGGACGCGAGAGGCGGTTTCACCGTCAGCGTGGGAAAGTCGGGCGCATAGAACCCAAGCCCGCACGTGATGGCATAACTGAGCTGCGAACTGTTCACCAGCCTCATCGTCCCGAGGGCGGACGCGGAGTGCGCGGCGATCTTGGCGCGCACCAGGCCGGGAATCGCGAGCGTCGAGAGGAGCCCGATGAGCGCGACCACGAAGAGCATATCGATCAGCGTGAACCCGTCCTGGTTCTTCAAGGCTTTCACGCCAACCGCTGATGTACCTGTCATGACTCCTGCCTTGGCAGGCTCGGCCTGCCATGATGGACAATTTCTGGCACCTTGCCATTTTTCGCGCTGACGAAAAGTGGCGGCGGGCCAGCCGGCGCCAATCGTGCCCTTGCCGGTAAACCGCTCGGCCGTAGGCGTTTACCCGCCGCCGACCGGCTCGCCACGCGGCGAACGCCCGGTAAAGTGCAAGATGAGCACCACAACAGCCGAGGTAGCCGCGGCCAGGCGCCAGTGTAAGGAGCCCCAGAGGAGGACTGCCGCGGAAGACGCCAGGGCGATCCGCGCGGCCGGGTGCACGCGGCCCTTCATCCACCCTCCGCCAGCAATCGCGATCGCCGCGATTCCGCCGATCGCGCTGACTGTCGCGACGAGGGAGGTCTTCAGCGCTCCCTGCAGCAACACGCCCGCACCGTCCGGCCCGGTGGTGAAAACAAACGGCACGAGGAAAGCTGGAAGCGTGTACTTCCAGGTCTGCACCATCGTCCTGAAGGGGTTCCCGCCTGTCAGGGCTGCGGCGGCGAAGGGAGACAGGGCCGTCGGCGGGCTGACCTCGGACAGGACCGCGTAGTAGAAGATGAACATGTGCGCGGCAATCGCCGACACGCCCGCGGTCACGAGCGCCGGCGCCACCATCACCGCCGCGATGATGTACGACGCGGTCACCGGCACCGCCAGCCCGAGCAGCCACACGGCAATCGCCGAGTAGATCGCCGTCAGCACGAGTGTCCCGCCCGCCAGGGCGACGATGACCCCGGCAATCTCCAGCCCCAACCCGGTCAGCGTGACGATGCCCACGATGATGCCGGCAGTGGCGGTGGTGGCGGCAACGGCGAGGACGTCCTGGCCGCCGGCGCGGAGTGCATCGAAGAGGCGAGGCGCCGTCAGCGCCGTTTCGCGGCGAACGTAGCTCAGTGCGACCGCGACGAGCGTGGCCCAGAACACCGCGCGAAACGCCGACATGCCCGCGACCATGAAGACCGCGATGGCGAGGAGCGAGGTGAAGTGATACCAGTAGCGGAGGGCCATGGCGCCGGCGGACGGCAGCGGATCGATGCCGCTCGCCCCAGGTCGAGCGCCTTGGTCCTCGCCCGGGCCGCCAGCCTGCCGCACTGCCGCGGCCTTGCTCGAGTCAGCCTCGACCATCAGGAAGATCGACAAGTAGTACAACAGCGTCGGGACCGTGGCCATGACGAGCACCTGCAGGTAGGAAATCTGCAGGAACTCGGCGATCAGGAAGGCGGCTGCGCCAAGTGTTGGCGGCGACAGCAGCGCGCCGATGCCCGCGGCGGAAAGCATCGCGCCGCCGGTTTCCGCCGAATACCCCGCCCTCCGCAGGACCGGCCACGCCACCGATCCGAGCGTCACGGTCGTCGCGACGCCGCTCCCGGAAACGGTGCCCAGCAGGAATCCGGCGACGG
>JBOGIX010000872.1:0-2219 GCA_050744685.1 Vicinamibacterales bacterium
CCGGCGCCGACAGGAGCGCCTCCGTCCACGGCCGCGGGCGCCGAGCAGATTCGCGAGCGAATCCTCCTCGTGGACCTGGGCGAACACCTCGATCGCTCGCAGATGGTGCTCGTGGAGCTCGTCAGCAACGACGGGGCGGGCGGCGCGGACCTCTCCGCGGAGCGCGCCCGTGCCGAGGAGCTCGTGGCCAATAACCGACTTTACCGCCAGACCGCGGAGGAAACCGGCAACGTCGAGCTCGGTCAGCTGCTCGACGAGATCGAGCGCGTGCTGACCGAAGTCGCGGCGAGTCCGACGGAGATGTCGACTCAGGATCTCGCCGACGTGCGGCGGCGGATTGAATCGCGCGACCTGCTGTTCAAGGTCCGCGTCGTCTCCTCCGAAGTGCGCGAGCGGCAGCGGGAAGCCATCCAGCGGCGAACGGGCCCACGTTCCTGACCGATTGCACGCACGACCGAAACACCGGCGGTCCGCAGAGGCCGCCGAACAGGTGCGCCGGGAGGTCCGGCGCAGGAATGAGCATATGACCAAGAGACTCGCATACGCACTCGTGATATCGCTGGCGGCTGCGCCCGTTGCGGCGCAGCCGGACGAAGCAGGCACACAGAACCCGAAGAAAATGACGCCGGCCCCGTTCCCGAAGGAGGACTTTTCGCCGGATCTCCTGGAAACGATCCCGAAGCCGTTCGTGTTCGATCTCGACCTCGATCTCGAGTCGATGAAGGCGATGAAGCTCGCGACACAGGGACTCGCCGACAGTCCGATGGTGCATCAAGCGAAAGCCATGGCCGAAGCGTTCGCGTATGAGTCCAGGCAGGACCGCGGCCGGGACCCTTCGACCGGCTCACGGTCGTCCCGAGCGACATCGAGGGACGAACGCGAGGCGGAACGGCAGGAGCGCGAACGCGAACGCGAGGCGGATCTGTACTCGCAGGGCTGGGACGCCGCCGGAGACTACCGGTGGGATCGGGCCCTCACCTACTTCAATCGGGTCGCCGAGCTGAAAGGCAGCAAGCTGGATGCGGCGCTCTACTGGAAGGCGTACTCGCAGAACCGGCTCGGACAGCGCGCCGAGGCGCTGGCCACGCTCGCCGACCTGATGAAGAACCATCCGTACTGCACGTATCGGAAGCCCGCGACGGTGCTCGAAGCGGAAGTGCGCCGCGAGGTCGGGCAACCCGTCCGGCCGCAGGACTCGACCGACGACGAGGTGAAGCTGCTCGCGCTTCAGGCGCTACAGAACACGGCGCCGGAAGAAGCCATCCCGATGATCGAAAAGGTGCTGGAGGGCACCGCCGGGCCGCGGGTGAAACAGCGCGCCATGTTCGTGCTCGCGCAGAGCCGGTCGCCGCGCGCCCGCGAGGTGATGCGCAACTACGCCAAGGGAGGTTCGACGCCCGAGCTCCAGAGCCAGGCCATCCAGTACCTCGGGGTGCACGGCGGGCCGGAAAGCCGCGCCCTCCTCGCCGAAGTCTACGCCGGCAGCAGCGACGTCGACGTGAAGCGCCGCATCCTGCGTGCGTTCATGATCGCCGGCGAGAAGGACCGCGTGCTCAAGGCGGCGCAGGGGGAACAGAACCCGGAACTGCGCGCCGAGGCGGTGAACCAGCTGGGCGTGATGGGCGCGCACGAGGAGCTCTGGCAGCTCTACCAGAAGGAGACGGCGGTCGACGTCAAGCGCCGGATCATCCGCGCCATGCACGTGGGCGGCAGCGTCGATCGCCTGCTCGGACTGGCCAAGTCCGAGCAGAACCCGGAACTTCGACGCGAAGTGATCCGGGCGCTCGGCCTCACAGGAGGCGCAAAGACCGGCGACGCCCTGGTGCAGATTTACAACGGCGACACGAACGTCGACGTCCGCAAGGCCGCCGTGAACGCGCTCTTCCTGCAGCAGAACGCCACCGCATTGGTCGCCCTCGCCCGCAAGGAGCAGGACAACACGATGAAGAAGGAGATCGTCGAAAAGCTGGCGCACATGCGGTCGAAGGTGGCCACCGACTACATGGTCGAGCTCCTGGGCAAATAGCCGAAACCGCCGCAAGGTGGCCCCTTGGCACAATAGGCCGCCCGCGCCGCAAGATGGCCCCCTGGCCACAATAGGCCGCCCGGGCCGCAAGATGGCCCCCTGGCCACAACAGGCCGCCCGCGCCGCAAGATGGCCCCCTGGCCACAACAGGCCGCCCGCGAGGATGAATAGAGGATCCGCCATGTCGAAGCGC
>JBOGIX010000873.1:0-3897 GCA_050744685.1 Vicinamibacterales bacterium
CGTCGGTAGCGAAGGTGGTCTTCGCGACCTCGACCGATGCGATCGACGACCCGCGGGCCGAGCGCGCGCAGGCCGAGGGACTGCCCGTCCATCGCGGCGAGACCGACGACGTGCTGCGGCGGTTGTACGAGGCGGCGCGAGAACATGGGCTGGAGTGGTTCCTGACGGCGCCGCTCGACACTCCGATCCAGTTCACGGAAGTGCTCGAGGCGACGGTCACCGAGCTGCAGACGCGCGACCTGGACATGGTCTATTCGTTTCCCGGACAACCGAATGGCACCGACTGCTACGGCGTGAGGACATCGGCGGCCGGCCGCGTCGTGTCGCTGAAACACGAGACGGACACCGGCGCCTGGGGCAAGTACTTCACCGACACCGGGCTCTTCGCCTGGGGTGAAGTGAATCTGTTCGCGCGCCATCAGCACTTGAAGGACTTCCGCCTGACGCTGGACTATCCGGAGGACTTCGCGTTTCTCACGAGGCTCTACACGGACCTGGTGGCACGTCACGGCGAGGCGTTCTCGCTGCACGATTTGATCGAGACATTGGACCGTACAGAGTACCAGCGCGATCTGGGATGGATGCGCGAGCTCGAGGGGCGCTGGGCGCGGCACTTCTCGCACACGGGCAGTCCCGTCGACGCCGATGTCGCGCGGATCGTCGCCGCCGCGGCGCAGACGCCGAGTGCGCTGTGAGCCGGGGCTCGCTCATCACGATCGCGTCCGTGGCATGGCGACGACCGACGAGCCCTGTGGCACCCCCGATACCTGATGCATGCGGAACCTGAGCATCCGATGAACTTCGCCGTCATTGGCGCCGCCGGCTTCGTGGCGCCGCGCCACCTCCAGGCCATTCGCGACACCGGCAACCGGCTGGTCGCAGCCTTCGATCCGCACGATGCCGTGGGCATCCTGGATCGCTACTCGTTCGACGTCCGGTTCTTCACGGAATTCGAGCGCTTCGACCGCCACCTCGAGAAGCTCCGGCGCGGGCCTGCGGAGTCGCGGGTCGATTACGTGAGCATCTGCTCGCCCAACTACCTGCACGATGCGCACATCAGGCTCGCGCTGCGGGTCGGCGCGCACGTGATCTGCGAGAAACCGCTGGTCATCAACCCGTGGAACCTGGACGCGCTCGAGGAGATCGAGGCCGAGTCGACCGGACGCGTCTATTCAGTGCTGCAACTGCGGCTGCATCCCTCGCTCGTCGCGCTCAAGGCGCGCCTGAACGAGGCGTCCTCGGCCGGCCGCCGCTACGATGTGTGCCTGACCTACATCACCACACGCGGCCGCTGGTACGACGTGTCGTGGAAGGGATCGGCCGAGCGATCCGGCGGCATCGTCACCAACATCGGCATTCACTTCTTCGACGTGCTGTTGTGGCTGTTTGGTCCGGTGCAGGATCTGGATGTGCACCACAGCGAGCCGTCCCGCATCGGTGGATCCCTGCAGCTCGAGCGCGCATCGGTGCGATGGTTCCTCTCGACGAGCGCAGCAGACCTGCCCTTCGCGCCGGAGCCGGGTGGCCGGACGACGTATCGTTCGATCACCGTTGACGGGGAAGAGGTCGAGTTCAGCGAAGGATTCGGCAGCTTGCACACGCGCACGTACGAGGAAGTGCTCGGCGGTCGCGGGTTCGGCATTGCCGACGCGCGTCCATCGATCGAGCTGACACAGCGGATTCGCACCGCGCCCGTCGCCAGTGGACACACCGCGCCGCACCCGCTGCTGGCCCAGTCCTGATCATGTCGAAGCTCGACGCGATCGGTACGGCCGGCTACATCGCTCACGAGACGGCGATCGTCGATTCGGGTGCGACCATCGGGGCGGGCACGCGCGTCTGGCACTGGACGCATATCTCCGCGGGCGCGCGCATCGGTGAGCGCTGCTCGTTCGGGCAGAACGTCTACGTCGGCAACCGCGTGGTCGTCGGCAACAACGTGAAGGTGCAGAACAACGTGTCGATCTACGACAACGTCACGCTCGAAGACGACGTGTTCTGCGGCCCGAGCATGGTCTTCACCAACGTCTACAACCCGCGGTCGGCCGTCTCGCGCAAGAACGAGTACCGCGACACCCTCGTGCGCCGTGGTGCGACGCTCGGCGCCAACTGCACCATCGTCTGCGGAGTGACGATCGGGCAGTACGCGTTTGTCGGCGCCGGATCCGTCGTGACGCACGACGTGCCGGACTACGCGTTGATCGTCGGCGTGCCAGGACGGCAGGTGGGGTGGATGAGTCAGTACGGAGAGCGGCTCGAGCTGCCGCTCGAGGGCACGGGTGAGGCCGTGTGCCGGCACACCGGCCAGCCCTACCGCCTCGAGGGTGGCATCTGCCGCGCGGTTGGCGACGGCGGCGTGTGACGCACCGTGAAAGCGAGCACGGACACACTGCAGCCTTTCTTCGCGCTCGCCACGCGCGTCCGCCGTTCGAGTCTCGCCCGCGCCTCGGGCGTCTACGGCGTCAGCACCGTACTGACCCGCGCCATTCCGTTCTTCCTGCTGCCGGTGTTGACGCGCTACCTGTCACCGGAGGACTTCGGGAAGGCGGCGATGTTCACCGTCGCGGCGAGCGTGACGCTGCCGTTTGTCGGCTTCGCCACCGACAGCGCGATCGGCCGCCAGTATTTCGAACGCGATCGCATCGATTTTGCAAGCTACGTCACCAATTGTCTGTACATCCTGGCGGCCACGAGCCTGGTCGCCTTCGGCGCGGCGATTCTGCTGTCGCGGCCGCTCGGGCGCGCCCTCGACCTGCCATCGACGTGGATCTGGACCATCGTCCTCGTCTCGACCGGGCGCTTCATCGTCAACGCGCTGCTGACGTTGTGGCAGGTCCAGAAGAAGACGGTGTCGTACGCCGCGTACGCGCTGCTGCAGACGGCGCTGACGTTCGGCCTTTCGATCTTCCTGATCGTGGCGATCGGGTACGGCTGGCAAGGCAGGGTGCTCGGCGAGCTCGTCAGCGTGACGGCGCTGGCGATCGCCGGCGCCGTGCTGCTGTGGCGAGGCGGGTGGATCCGCGGCAGCGTGAACTGGAGCTACGTCTCGCACGCGCTGGCGTTCAGCGGCTGGCTGCTGCCGCACGTCTACGGCGGTGTGCTGATGGGAACGGTGGATCGCCTCATGCTCACGAACATGGTGAGCGTGTCGGAGACCGGCTTGTACGCGGCCGCGGCCCAGATCGCCGCGATCGTCACGGTCGTCGCGCAGTCGTTCAACCTTGCCTGGAGTCCGTGGGCGTACGAGCGGCTGAAGACGAACGACCCCGCCTCGATCCAAACGATGACCCACGCGCGCCGGCTCTACTACGCCGGCATCGTCGCGCTGGCGATCCTGCTCGCGCTGCTCGCGCCGGTGTTCTTCGGGCTGCTGATGGGCCCGCGCTTCGCCGGCGCCGAGAAGTACGCGCTCTGGCTGGCGCTCGGCCAGGCGTTCTCAGCGATGTACACGATTGCCGCCACTCCGTTCTTCTTCGCCCACAAGACCCACTGGCTCGCCGGGGTGTCCGTCTCGATCGGTGCGCTGAGCATCCTGTTCAACTACGTATTGATTTCGGCAAACGGCGCCATCGGCGCGGCTCAGGCGAGCGCCGTGACGATGTTCATGATGTTTGCCGTGGCGGCGCCGCTTGCAGGACGCGTGGTCCGGGAGCTCGCCGAGCGCGGCACATCGGACGGATTCGACGGCAATCCGGAATGACGAAGGCCGAGTTCCTGGAGTGGCTCGGCGAGGTCGAGCGTGAGCTGCCGGTCGCCCGGTGGACGGCTCACGGATTTCGCGTCTGGCCTCTCGTCCGCCTCCAACTGCTCGCGATGAACGCCCGGGCGAGCGTCCTGCGGGACGCCGTCGGCGGCGGCGCCGCAGGAAACGCCGTGGCAGTGGCGAACGTGCTCGGC
>JBOGIX010000874.1:0-2088 GCA_050744685.1 Vicinamibacterales bacterium
CGCCGCCCGCCGGCGCACTCGACGGAGCCGCGCCCGATCGCGCCGAGATCACGCGCGGCCGGATCGACAAGGCGCGCAGGCGCCGCGCGCGGATGCTGGCGCCGGTCCACTGGCCGGGAAGTCCAACCGCGGGAGGATCGAGCGCAATCGTGACGCCACCAGGACTACGCGCGATGTGTTCGGCGCCGATGAGGACAGCCGCCGTGACGCTGCCTTCGACGAGGCGCGCGAGGCGCATCCAGGTCGTATGCGGAAACCGGCGCAGGGCCACGCCGCGGACGTCCGCCAGATCGAGCGCGACGAGGCCGAAGCCGCCGGCCTGCAGCACGAGCGACATCGCCTTCAGCGCGCGCTCGGCCTGGCCGGTCTCGCGAACCCATAACAGGCGCGTCAGATCGACGCCGGCGGCGGCCGCCGTGTCCGGATCGAAGCGATCGTCGGTGTCCACGAGCGCGACGACTTCGCCGCGTGCGGTCGCCGCTGCCGCCATGCCGGCAAAGATCGCCGACCGTCCCGACGAACGCGCGCCCACGATCTCCGAGAGGTGCCCCCGCCGCACCCCGCCGCCGAGCGATCGGTCGAGCTCCGGCCAGCCGGTGGCGGCCAGCCGCTCTTCGTCGCACGCCCGCCAACCCTCGGCGGTCGTCAGGGTGACATCGAGCTTGCGTGCCCGCAGAAGGGATTCGAGATGTGCGCGCGCCACCATATTCGCCTTTTCTTCGCCTTCCCACCGGAGTATAGCCAGCCTCCCGCGGCGAGATCAAGCGCGCCGGTGCCGTTCCGCTTACTTATGGCCGTTCAAGGGTTTGCGATTAACATGTGAAGGCTTGCGGGTACAGTCCATCCTCCGCCGCGCACTCGCGGCGTTCACCTATCGCGACTTTCGTACGCTCTGGTTCGGGGCGTTCACCTCGACCGTCGGCACCTGGATGCAGAAGGTCGCGCAGAGCTGGCTCATCCTCGAGCTGACCAAATCGTCGTTCTATCTCGGGCTCGACGATTTCCTCGGCCAGCTGCCCATCGTCCTGTTCACGCTGCTCGGCGGCGTCATCGCCGATCGTCACGATCGACGCCACCTGCTCATTGGCTCGCAGTACGTGCAGATGGCGACCGCGCTCACCCTGGCCGCGCTCGTCTACTGGAACGCCGTCACCATCTGGCACATCCTCGCCCTGTCGTTCACCGCGGGGCTCGCGCAGGCGTTTGGCGGGCCGGCCTATCAATCGCTCGTGCCCTCGCTGGTGGAGAAGAAGGATCTGCCGAACGCGATCGCGCTCAACTCGATCCAGTTCAACCTCGCGCGGGTGTTCGGCCCGCTGCTCGCGGGCGTCACGCTGACTGCCTACGGCACGGCCGTGTGCTTCGGCCTCAACGGGCTCTCGTTCCTCGTGGTGATCGTCGCGCTGCTGTCGCTCGACATCCGGCACATCCGCCAGACCGAGCGCAAGCCGCTGCTCCACGACCTCAAGGGCGGACTCTCCTACGTCCGCCACGAGCCCACCATCCGCGCGCTGACGGTGCTCGCGTTCCTGACCACGTTCCTCGGGCTGCCGCTGCTCACGTTCATGCCGATCTTCGCGCAGCAGATCTTCCACGGCGATGTCGGACGCTACAGCGTGATGATGTCGTTTTCAGGCGCCGGCGCCGTCGTCGGCGCGCTGTGCGTCGCGTGGCTGGGACGGTTCAAGCACATGGGCCTGACGCTGCTGCTGGTGCAGCTCGTCTTCGGCCTGCTCGTCACCGCGTTCGCGCTCTCGCGCATCGTCTGGCTCAGTTACCTGCTGCTCTTCCTGGACGGGGCGGCGCTGATCGTGGTGTTCTCGATGACCGCTTCGCTGGTGCAGTTGATCGCCCCCGATCACCTGCGCGGCCGCGTGATGAGCATCTACATGGTCGCGTTCCGCGGCGGCATGCCGCTCGGCAGCCTGTGGGGCGGCTACGCCGCATCGCTCAGCTCCGCACCGTTCGTGCTCGCAATCAACGGCGCGCTGGTCACGACGGTCGCGCTCTATTTTCTCGCGCGCAGTCATGGGGTGCGCGAGTTGTGATCGGGCTCGCGAGCCCTCCAGCCGCAAGCGAAGCAGAAAT
>JBOGIX010000875.1:0-3716 GCA_050744685.1 Vicinamibacterales bacterium
CCCTTGCCCCGCGCCGCTCCGGCGGGCGCGCCCGTGGCGCGCCTGGTCCGCTATGCGACTCGCCCGCAACGAGTACAGACTTCTCGTTGCGAGCCGCATAACGGACCAGCACGCGAGAACCTGCGCGTCACCGGACGGCCAACCGTCCACCGGCTGAGCCTCTTTCCGGTGCCGATTCGCCTTCAAGGCTGGAGGCGATTCTTCATGCGCGCAGCAGTCGTGCTCACGCTTGCGTTTCTGGCGGCAGCTTCGCCCGTCCTGGCGCAGTCCGCGCCGCCCCGCGGACAGGTGGCCGGTGTCGTCGGCGCCGGGCGAACCTGGGACGATGAGGGAAGTATCGGGACGGGGATCGCAGCCGGCGCCCGCGTGGACTGGCGGGTGTTCCGGAACACCAGCGTCGAAGGTGCGCTCGACGTCCTCACGCACAATCGAACGAGCGGCGCGTTCGAGGCTGAGGGAACGAGCACCATCCTCAGCGTCTCGCTGCTCCACCGGTTCGGCCGCCGATCGGTGCGCCCCTACATCCTCGAAGGCGCCCACATCATCCGCCACTCGGGGACGACGCGTTTCAGCGGCATCGCCAGCGATCGCCGATCGGCCGATCCCGGCTTCCACCTCGGAGCCGGCTTCGGGATGCGGATCACCGATCGCATCGAGATCGGCCCGGAGGGACGCTTCTACTTCATTCGGCCTGCGGACGGCAGCGCGCCGGCGTGGGTGTATTGGATTGGATTGAGGGTGGGGTTGGGAATCTGAATAGCTTCCCGCTTCCCGCTTCCAGCTTCCAGCTTCCAGCTTCCAGCTTTACAGCTGCCAGCTTCGCCAAGCGACCGCCAGCAAGACCGATGTCCAGGTCCACGCGACGGATCCCGCGAAAGCTCCCAGCTGGAAGCTGGAAGCTGGAAGCTGGAAGCTGATTTACGCCGACAACCTGTCCACGATCGCCCGCCACGTATCCGCCGCCGCCGGACTCGTGCCCGCCAGGGCGGCGCCGTACATTGTCGAATTGCTGTTGTCGGACGGACAGGACCAGACCGGCTCCACTTCGAGTTGCAGGCCGATGCCCGACAGCTCGATCGAGAACGACGGCGGCAGCTCGGTGCCGTTCGGCACTTCGAGTCGCAGGCCGCCATAGCCGACGTCGACCACGGCGGCGGGCCGCCCCGCCGCGGTGACCCTGAACCCACCGAGCACGCGCTTGCGCGGCCATCGGCGCTCGCGCCGGACGCCGGCGAGCGACGACGCGACCGTTCCCAGGAACTCGAACGGCCGGATCGGCTTCTGCACGAACAGCGCCTGGTAGCGGCTGGCCTCGAGCTCCATCAACGGCTGTTCGTAGCCGCTGATGATGATCACGGCCATCTCCGGGTACTGCGCGCGGCAGGCTTTGACGAGGTTCAGGCCGTTGAACCCGCGCAGTCGAACGTCGGTGATGAGCAGGTCGTATGCGTCCGCCGCAAGCAGCCGCTTGGCGGAGTCGTAAGTGGCTGCGCCCGTGGCGCGGTAGTCCGCGTCGCGCAGGATCTCGAGCAATCCCTCGAGGGCGTTCTCGTCGTCTTCCAGTACGAGGATCTGATAAGGCAGTTTCATGGCGTGCCCGGTGTCCAGGGAATACCCCACGGACGCCACGGCAAACCGGGTGCCGATCTGTGAAAGCGCTTTTCCGGCCGAAATCAGCGGATTCTTGCCTGAACCGCCCGCGAGCGGCTGCGATTCCGTAAGCGGGCAACCAACTCTGCAATGACCCTGGGGCCGCGCAGATCGGATCGAGCCCGCGGTCGAACCCATGGAGCGCCGGACGTGGTCGGAGCTGTCGTCGCTCCTCAGTGCACGGTGGGCCGGACGGGGCCGGACCGGGCGAGCACGCGGGTGATCAGGCGGTCGAGCACCGCCTGGTCGATGGCGAACGGACCGGCAACTGCGGCGCCGCTCTGAATTTCGATGGCAATCACAACGCCGCCCGTCGCGGTCGGCTCGACGATCCAGCTGAAACCACGGAGCGCCACGTGCCGCTCTTCGGTGGACGAGGGGTTGCGCGTGCGATCGATCGCGAGCAGGATGCCCTTGAGCACCTCCTCGACGTCCTGATCGGTCCACTGGGCGGGCGGGCGCACGGGATGGTCGACGCGCTCGGTCACGGCGTAGTTGCGTTCTCGCAGCACGATTTCAACGTCGAAGGTCATTGCCCTCTCGCTTCACAGCCGCTGGTGTTCCATCAGCGCCGCGCGAAGGTCCTCGGGTGTGCTGACGGGCCGCTGGCAGGTAAAGTCTCGACACACGTACGCGGAGGCGCCGTCTCGCGCGCTCATGCCCGCCACGAATTCCAGCCTCGCGGCAAGCGTGTCCTGCGCCGGCCCCGGCTGGACGGGAATCGCGATCGCAAACGGCAGATAGTGCGACGTGAGCTCGCGGTGCAGGGCGCGCGTGGCCTCTGCGCCGGCGTCGCCCACCACGACGATCTGGCCGACGCCGTGGTGCCACGCCGAGAGCGCGCAGAGCATCATGGGCACGGCCCGCGCCGCCGCGCCGACTTTCGGACCGAGCCTGCCGAGCGTGCGTTCCGCCCTGGCGAGCCGTTCGCTCGACGGCGACAGGTGATGCAGCGTGAGCAGGTTGATCACCGAGATCGATCCCGCAGCGGGTTCGGCGCCGTCGTAGTCTTCCTTGAGACGAAGCAGCACGGTCGGATCCTGCCCGGTCGTGCTGAACCATCCGCCCTCGGACGGATCCCAGAACCGCTCGTCCTGGACGTCCTGCAGCAGGTTCGCCCACTCGAGCCACTGTACGTCGCCATCGGCCTGGAACAGTTCGAGGAGGCCGAAGATCAGGAACGCGTAGTCTTCGGCGTAGGCCTCGATGCCTGCTTCCTGCTGGCGATACCGGCGCAGCAGCGTCCTGCGCTCCTCGTCCCACAACGTGCGGCGAATGAATCCGGCTGCGCGCTGCGCCGCGCGCAGGTAGTCGCCCGAGCGCGGGGCGTCGGGGAGCACACGCGCCGCGCGCGCGAAGGCGGCGATCATCAGCCCGTTCCAGGCGGTCAGCACCTTGTCGTCGAGGTGCGGCCTTGGACGCTTCGCCCGTGCCTCGAACAGCGTCGTGCGGATGCGCCCGAGGGCGGCGGCCACCTCCGCTTCGCTGCGATCGGTACGCACGGCCACGTCGTGGGCCGGCTCGGCCTGATACAGCAGGTTCTTGCCCGTGAACTCTCCCTGTGGATCCTGCGGCGCGTTGCCGTTCGGCTCGATGCCGAACCGGCGGCGCGCAATCGCCGCGTCGGCGCCGAGCAGCTCGCCGATCTCGGCGTCGCTCCAGATGTAGAAGGCGCCTTCCATCTTGTGCGCGCCGGGCGTGCCGGCCTGCTCGGGCGGAATGCTGTCGGCATCCTCGGCGGAATAAAACCCGCCCCCCGGATCCGTCATGTCGCGCATGACGTAGGTCAGCGTGTCTTCGGCGACGTCGGCGAACGAGCGATCGCCGGTCGCCTGCGCCGCCTCGAGATACGCGAGCACGAGCTGCGCCTGGTCGTACAGCATCTTCTCGAAATGCGGGACCCGCCACTCGCCGTCCACCGAGTAGCGATGGAACCCGCCGCCGATGTGGTCACGCATGCCACCGACGGCCATCGCGCGCAACGTCTCCACGACCATCAGCAGCGGCGCCTGCGGGCTGTGCCCGCCGCTGCTGCGACGGGCGAACTCGCGCAGCAGGAACAGGAG
>JBOGIX010000876.1:0-3400 GCA_050744685.1 Vicinamibacterales bacterium
GTCCTCAACCGCGGCGGCGGCGAACCGGCCGCGGCGCTGCAGGCGATCACCGAAGGGCTCATGCTCGCCGGCTTCAGCGGCGACACCTACAAGAGCGGCGAACGCTCGGGCCCACCCGCCGAGCAGGCGCTCGTGGTCTCGGAACAGCAGGATCCCTCGCTGCAGGCTGCGGTGGATCGCGGACGCATCCTCGGAGAATCCTGCAACCTCGCCCGCGGGCTCGCCAACGAGCCGTCGAACGTGCTGACGCCCAGCGTGTTTGCCGATCGCGGCGCCGCCATCGCGCGCGAGGCGGGTCTTCATGTCGAAGTGCTCGACGAAGAGGACATCGCCCGCCTGAGAATGGGCCTGCTGCTTGGCGTGGCACGCGGCAGCGCCGAACCCCCGCGCGTGCTGGTGATGCGGCATCAGCCGGCGGGCGCGCCCAAGCGTCCCGTGCTCGGCCTGGTGGGGAAGGGCATCACCTTCGACACCGGCGGCATCTCGATCAAGCCGGCGGACGGCATGGATCGCATGAAGGACGACATGGCCGGCGGTGCCGCCGTCATCGGCGCCATGCGCGCGGTCTCGGTCCTCAAGGCCCCCATCAACGTCGTCGGCATCGTGCCGATGACCGAGAACATGCCGGGTGGGCGCGCGCTCAAGCCGGGAGACATCATCACGGGCGCGGGCGGCAAGACCGTCGAAGTGCTCAACACCGATGCCGAAGGACGGCTGATCCTCGGCGACGGTCTCTGGTACGCGCAGCACCTCGGGGCCACGCACCTCGTCGACGTCGCCACGCTCACCGGCGCCTGCGTGGTCGCCCTGGGCAAGGCTGCTTCGGGATTGTTCGGCAGCCCGGACCCCTGGCTCGAGGTCGTCCGCCGCACCGCGCTGCGCGCGGGTGACCGCTGCTGGCCGCTGCCGCTCTACGAGGAGTATCGCGAACAGCTGAAGAGCGAGATCGCGGACCTGGCCAACGTCGGCGGACGCCCGGCCAGCGCCTGCACCGCCGCGATCTTCCTGAGAGAGTTCGCCGGCGAAACACCGTGGGCGCACCTCGACATTGCGGGAACCGCATGGGCCGAAGACGCCAAGCCCTGGATGCCGAAAGGGGCCACCGGCGTCGCCGTAAGGACCCTGGTCGAGCTCGCGTTCACGAGCGGCGAATGGAATTGAGGAACTCGGGGCTCGGGCAGGGGCCCGGGAGGGGGGGACTCGGGCGTGGGGGAACTCGGAAACGGGGAACCTGGAGCGAGGAAACCTGACTGAAAACTGCCAACCGGCAACTGGCCGCAACTGGCGACTGGCAACCAGGAAAGCTGGCTGGAAACTGGCAACTGGAAACTGAGAACTGGTAGTCGCGCCCGGAACCAGCCGAAGGCGCGTGGTGTCTAACCTACTGTAATCGTGCAGCCCTCCAACCCGATCGTGGTGCGCGTCGTCGAGGAGCCGGTCGAAACGACCGGTGTGACCGACATCCTCATCGGCGCGCTCGGCCTGACCGGCGTGATGCTGCTCGCCGCGCTGGTCCTGGGCGTCGTGCTCGGCGGCGTGCTGATTGGCATCAAGCGGTTTCGCGCGAAGTACGGCCTCGAGCCGGTGCCCGACTCCGAAGCCATGCGCGTCACCCCTTCCTCGTCGACCTAGATCCGGGGGGCTTCGCCCCTCAGAACATCTACTCGCGCCGCGCGACTGCGCGCGCCCCCTTCAGCGAGCGCTGGTAGCGCACGATCGCGTCGAACAGCGACTCGGCGATCTGCTGGCGGTACGATTCCGTCTTGAGCAGCGTGCTGTCCGAACGGCTGGTGACGAACGAGATCTCCGCCAGCACGCTCGGCATGCCGGCGCCGATGAGGACGACAAACGGCGCCTGCTTCACGCCGAGGTCACGAATGGCGGAGTTGCGGGCCGACAGTCGGCGGACCATCGACTTCTGCACCATGTCGGCGAAGTCACGAGACTCGTCGATCTTGTTGTTGAGCGCGATCGCCCGCACGATCTCCGGCAGGCTGTGCATCGAGCGGCCCGAGGCGGAGTTCTCGCGCGCCGCCACCGCCTCGGCTTCCGGGTTCGAGGCGAAGTTCAGGAAGTAGGTCTCGATGCCGCGCGCCCTGGTGTTGCGGCTGGCGTTCGCGTGGATCGAGAGGAAAAGGTCCGCCCCGGTCCGGTTGGCGATCGCTGTGCGTTCCTCGAGCGGGATGAACACGTCCTTGTCGCGCGTCAGCGTGACTTCGACACCGGGCTGCTTCTCGAGCAACTGGCGGAGGCGGAGTGTGACGTCGAGTACGAGATCCGCTTCGGACAGGCCGTTCGCACGCGCGCCCGGATCGTGGCCGCCATGGCCCGCGTCGAGCACGATTCTCGAGATCCCCAGCCCGAGCTGCCTCGCGATCGAGAACTGCCCGTTGGCGTTCGTCGACGGCGGAGTGGGAGAGATCAACTCCTTCGGTACCGGGCGCGAGACCATCGGCACTGGCTCTTTCGCGGCCGGCACTGACTTGGCGTCGGCACCGGCCGTGCGTGCTGCGGCCGGCCTGGGCGGCGCAGGATCCGCATCGTCGGGCTCCGTGATCCTCACCGCCGGCACTGCGGCCGGCGTCGTGGCCGGCGGCAGCGACACCGCCGCCACCGCGGCGCCATTGCGGCGGAAGTCGACCACGAGCCGGAACGGGTTGTACAGGGTGAACACGCTGTAGGCCTCGACCGATTCCAGATCCATGACGATCCGCGTAGTCTGCTGCGGATGCCGGCCCAGCCTGATCTCGCGGATGATGTCGCCGGGGAACCGGATCGTCGCGTCCTGAAGCGACAGCGTCGGGCGCGTCCCCTTCAGGTCGAAGAACAGCCGGCTTGGATTCTCGAGCCGCTCGGAATGATAGAGCGACTCTCCATCCATCTCGATGCTGACGCGAACCCCGTCGGCAAGCTCAATCCGCTTGATGTCGCGAATGGTGACGATGCCGGTCGCGGGCTTCGCCGCGGCGTCTGCATCCGCGGCAGCGGTGGTTCTCGACCCCGCGTTTGCTGACGCGGACGCAGCCGGCGCAGGCGTGCCCGCGGCGGTCTTGGCAGTGGCGACGGCGGGCACCGCGGCTGGTGGCGGATCGGCAGCGATCGCCTCGATGCCCGCGATGACGTCGGCGGTCCGGCCGGCGTAATCGCTCGAGGGATACCCGCTCTTCAGGTGCTTGAACAGGCGGATGGCCGTGCGGCGATCGGACGGCTCGTGGAAACGCTCGAAGGCGAGCGCAGCAAGGTGCCCGGCCTGCCACAGCGCATTATCGCAGTAGCCGCTTCGCGGAAAGCGCCTGACCACCGCTTCATACGCGCGGATGGCGGATCGCATCCGGGTGAGCGTGGTGCGGTTGGCCGCATCGCGGACCTGGCGCTCGCGAGCGAGCGCACGCGTGTACAT